>QNAY01000116.1 GCA_003645605.1 Thermodesulfobacteriota bacterium | reverse complement strand
TTTTTTGCCGTCTTCTTCGTTGCTCGTCGATCACATAACCCGTTATGCTCGCTCCTCGCGCCTTGAATACAACAAAAAATCCTGTTAATTTTTGTTCAACTTATTTATCTCCCGTTCCTTAACAACCCGTTTTTGTACAAAGTTTTTACCTAATAGCTAACGGCTGACAGCTAATGACTGGCATCCGTCTATGTTGAAAAAGTATAAACTACAAAATGAAGGATGCCCAACATCGCGTTGTTTATTTATTTGTTGACAATATTAATGCGTTGTTTTATTCTTTCTTTCAGAAAACAACACGCTATTTTAATCGATATTCGGGAAAAAGCGTAACTTCTCAACAGTCCGTGCAAATCATATTTTGCGACTATCCAATGGATTCCGGCTTTCGCCGGAATGACAGGCGCTCACACCCAATCGTCATTCCCGCGAAGGCGGGAATCCAGTGACTGGTACCCAGACCTATTGAGAAGTTACGAAAAATCAACGAAATATGAAAAGATTTGCCGCGAAAGAACTTGATAACTGGCTGAAAAACCATAATCGGAAGCCAATGGTACTTAGGGGGGCCAGGCAGGTTGGTAAAACCTGGCTTGTGCGTGACCTTGCAAAACGCCAAAGACTCAAATTGATAGAATTAAATTTTGAGCGGCTCCCAAACCTGGCGGACCTATTTTCAGAAAATAATCCTGAAGAAATCCTGAGAAATATTGAAGCGGAATTAGCTACAACAATTAAACCCTATTCATCACTACTTTTTTTGGATGAAATTCAGGCCGCTCCTGAGTTATTTTCAAAACTCAGATGGTTTAAGGAAGATATGCAAGAGCTTCCGGTTGTCGCTGCAGGTTCATTGCTGGATTTTGCATTAAATAAATACCAGTACAGTATGCCGGTAGGACGTATTACATATTTTCACCTTGAGCAACTGTCCTTTTTTGAATTCGTTCTGGGAACCGGTAATGAAGCTCTTTATAAGAAATTGTTGTCCTTCAGCCTGGAAACAGGGATGCCTGAATCGCTGCATGAAAAATGCATGGGCCTTTATCACGACTATTGCCTTGTAGGAGGGATGCCCGAAGTTGTCCAGGAATGGGTGAACAGTAAAAATTTAAAATCCTGCATAAAGATACAGCAGGATCTGTTAGCGACTTATCGTGACGATTTCCATAAATACGGCGGAGAAATTGATGCCGGGCTGCTGAATAAAATCATGCTGTCCGTGGCCGAACAACTAGGGAATAAATTTGTCTACAGCCGGGTCGATCCCGCAGGAACAATGGCCTTGGTTAAAAAAGCATTTACAAAGTTATCCCAGGCAAAAGTCTGCACAAAAATACTGCACACATCCGGCAATGGCTTACCTCTTGGAGCGGAATCAAACGAGAAGTTCTTTAAAGCACTAATGGTGGATATTGGTTTAATTTCCGTCCTGCTCGGGCTTTCATCAATAAAACATTCAGAATCAAAAAAAATTATTTTTTCAAATAAGGGAGGTCTGGCTGAACAGTTTGCAGGGCAACAACTGCGCTCGGCTCAAGCCCCATTAACAGACCCTCAGTTGTTTTACTGGCAAAGGACCGGTGGGAGACTGGGAGAGATTGACTATATAATTCAGCATGGAAATCGAGTGGTCCCTGTTGAAATAAAATCCGGGGCTTCAGGCAGTATGAAGTCGCTGCATCAGTTCATGGCTGAAAAGCACCTCGATTTTGCTGTACGCTGCAATGCTAATCCGCCATCAGTTGAAAACCTCAAAGTGAAAACGACATTGGGTCAACCTGTAGCATACCGGCTTCTTTCAATACCAATATACATGACTGAGCGCCTTGGCGAATTAATAGAAGAGGCTCACCCCCCTCTTTAAGAATCAGGCCGGCCCCCGAAAATAACCATATTTTTTAGAATGGAAAGATTAACTAATTTTGAAACATGGCTAAAAATTTAGGGAACGTGCCCTTATAAAACCGGGCTAAAGCCAAAACTAGAATTGCTGGATGCTTTTTGACACTTCTTGACACCTTAGCCCTCCGTAAAGTAATCTTTTGTTCAAGCAGGTCACTTGGTGGCCTGCTTTCCCGAATCGTTCGAAAAAGCAATTTCTTATTACCTAATCCGGACAAGCCGGAGCCAAACAGGTTTGAAGATATAAAGATTGATCACGAAAGCACGAAAGCACGAAAGCACGAAAATACGAAGACTCGAAAGCCTAAAGGTTGTTTTATTTCGTGCTTTCAATCTTTCGTGTTTTCGTGATTGTATTTCAGAATTTTCTGCCGAGAAAAATCCGAAAATAATTACTGAGGTACTATTACCTTTTGGGTTTTTTCAGCGGAATCAGAAAGGAATTTGATAATCAATGCTAAGCACAATTCGAAAAAGTACAGGCTCCTGGCTTATTAAATTTATACTCGGTATTATTGTAATAGTATTCGTTTTCTGGGGTGTAGGGAGTTTCCGTTCCCAGAGGCTTAATGTCCTGACCAAGGTAAATGGTGAAGATATCCTTATGGAATCCTATCGTCTTGCTCATGCCAACATGCTGGATAGCTACAAGCAGATGTTCGGCGGGCAGATCCCTGAAGGTTTTCTGGACAGGATAGATATCAAGCAGCAGGTCCTTAACGGCCTTATAAATGAGACGCTGATTCGCCAGGCAGCCGGCGAAATGGGCATATTAGTCAGCGACAAGGAGGTGCAGAATATTATCCTTGACATACCTGCATTTGAACATAATGGAGTTTTTGATCAGGGACTCTATGAAAGATCTCTAAGGGGGGCTCGATTGACGCCTGTCGTCTTTGAGGCACAGGTCAGACAGCGGTTGCTCACGGATAAGTTAAAAGCCCTTCTGGGCTCCGGACTTGCTGTAACTGAGGCAGAGGCCAACGAGCACTATATGTTCGAAAATGAGGAGGTCAACCTTGCCTATGTATTAATTAATGCCTCAGAATGCGAAAAAGAAGTAAATGCCACAAAACAAGATACGACCTTGTGGTACGAATCACGTGGTGAAAACTACATGACAGAACCTCAAACAAAGCTACGTTACCTGGCCCTTAAGGAGTCTGATGTTGACGATGCCAACGTTACGGACCTGGAGATAGATGCCTATTACAAGGATCACAGGAATGAGTATGAAGTCAAGGAACGCAGGCGCGCAAGACACATATTGCTCAAGATATCTGAAGGCGCTGATGAAGACAGTATAGAAAAAATCCAAAAAAAGGCGGAAAAGATCCGTGACCGAATTGACAATGGCGAAGATTTCGCAAAACTCGCCAAGGAAAATTCCGATGATGCCGGGAGTGCAGAGAATGGTGGAGAGTTGGGTTTTTTTAGCAAAGGTATGATGGTAAAACCCTTTGAAGAAGCTGTATTCTCAATGAAGGAAGGGGAAGTAAGCAAGCCGGTTCCAACCCGTTTCGGCTGGCACATAATAGAGCTTGAAGAGATAGATCCGGGCAGAGTAAAATCCTTGGCCGAAGTAAAAATTTCTATTGCCACCAAGCTCAAAGGGCAAAGAGCCAAAAATATGATATGGGATCGGGCCAATGAAGCCTATGACGAGATAATTCAACTTGGAAGCCTCAGTGCCTATGCGGAGCAACATGAAATTGAGCTTAAAACCACTGAACTCTTCAGCCAAAAGAAACCACCTGCTGTGATAGGGGGCGATCCGGAACTACTGAAGACTTTGTTTGCACTGAATTCCGGCGAGCTGAGTTCTCTGCTCCAGATACATCAGGGTATCCTTATAGCCGAAGTACTTGATAAAAAAGCGCCTTATCTGCCTTCTCTGGAAGAGGCCAAAGAGCAGGTAAAAAAAGATTATGTCCGGGAAAAGGCAAAAGAGCTGTGCCGCCTGAAGGCCCAAAAACTACTTAAAGCGGCAAAGAAACAAGGTCTTGAGGCTGCAGCCAAAGACAAGGGATTGACAATCCAGCAGACAGGCCTTTTTAAACGGACAGACAAGACCGCCAAAGGCAAGCTGCCCCCGGCCGTTGCCCAGGCTGGACTCTCTTTGTGCGAAGGGAAGGCCTATCCTGATGAAGTAGATGAAAGCGGAAACAATTTTTATATCCTGGCCTTCAAGGAAAAGAAAGACGCGGATATTGCTGGCTTTCCGGCGCAAAAAGATGCCATTACCAAACGAATACTCGATCAAAAGCAACAGACCCTTTTCGAGGACTGGTTGAAACACCAATGGGAGAGGGCATCTATCAAGCAGATTGCAAACATATAGATGGTTCCTCTGAAAATACCCCATCTGCTGCGACTCATAAGAGCTGAAACCGGAAGGGCAATAAATTCAACGCAAATTCCTCATTATAACGCATTGTGGGGAGGGGATCGATAGCCTCCCAAAGACGCTGATATCAAAAAGTTTTGTAGCCAGTTGTTATGATACCGAAATTGGTTAAGTCGTTCGGCTGGACTTTGAGACCCGTTATGTTTTTTGATAGTGGTTGGGTTTGAAGGAGCAAAATTCAAAATAAGTGCCCATCCCCTTATACTCAGTTCCGCAGAAGAAAGGGAACCATGAAAATATTGGTACTGAAAAGATGCCGATCCATCCTCTGCATCAGACGATCTAACATATTGCTTGTCCTATGAGAACCGGGAAAATCATAGGCAATTGAGAAAGAAGCTTTGTTTTCAGCATGATAACAATTCCATAGTTTAGAAACTACTTGCTCGTAAATATCTTTGAACTTCTTTTTTGATCGATCCCGAATTTTGATATAAAAAGGAACGTCATGCTTACGTAAAAACAGGCCCTTTTCCACATCTTTAACGAATCCTGTCATATAAGGCATAACAAAAGAAGGGCGTATGGTATAGCTAATCCCTGAAACCTCTATACGACGAATAGGATTTGACAGTTTTTTGGACTCTTTGATATCTTTCATCCTATATCCTGCTGTAATCTCAGCAGGAAACAGCTCTGGGAATTGTTCGATCCTGGCATTAACAGATGCTCTGAATTTAGCAGAATCATGCACTGTTTTGTTATAGTCCTGTACTGAAGGGGAAAAGGGAACACAAATGACTCGGTTGTGTCGAGGGATTGACACCGAAGCTGTTTTGTCCATGTGACCTCGCATAAAGCGTAGATTTTTGAAAATTTTACGTTACACGAGAGTCGCGAGAATGTCTCGAAAAAAATGGCTTCCCCTAAATGCGTTATAATCAGTATTTTTTTCCAAATTCCGTAAGCGTTCACGCCCATATTGTCATTTCGACCGAAGGGAGAAATCTTAAATGCCCATGACTGTGACATATTATGTGTATCTGCTCACAAATTGGAACAATAAAGTGATGTATCTG
>QNAY01000115.1 GCA_003645605.1 Thermodesulfobacteriota bacterium | reverse complement strand
TATTGATGGAGAGAGCAGGACCTTTTGTGTTGAAGGCCTTAAACGGCAAAACATCCCAGAGTCTATAAAGGTGGAAGGCGAGGGAGTGGGGGAAGTGGAACCAGGTGTTCATGCAGTGACCTTCTATCCTGATGGAAGTTCAAGCGGTGGGGAAATTGACCTCAAATGGGAAGGAGGTCGTCTGGACCGGATAGTGATAGACAAGTTCCTGGGGCTGATACGCATGGAGCGCATTTCATCATGACAATCACCAAATCACCAAATCACCAAATCACCAATTTTTCATCAGGTTTCACCCTCATAGAGGTCCTGGTTGCTACGGCAATAATGGGTATTTCGCTTGGAGTGTTGCTTTCGGGCTTTGCACAGGGCCACAGGCAGGCATTTAGGGGCGATATGGCCAGAGAGGCAGCGTATATAGCAGAGTCTGTGCTTTATGGATTATCCCATGAGCTTGAACCCCTGTCTTCAATTGAGGAGGAGGTAGAAGACCATCCTGGGTGGAGCTATAAGGTAGAGGTTCGGGACCTGGTTTTGGAGATAACGCCCCAGGACCAAGAAGAGAAAGAGATTGAAATCCCTGAGCTTAAGGAGCTTGTTCTTACCATACAACCTCCATATAATGCTCATCCCTTTGTATTGATTGGCTGGATACCCGCAGAGAAGATATGAGGGAAAAATCAGTCACCAAATCCTCATCAGGTTTCACACTCCTTGAACTCTTGATTTCCGTCTCTCTTATTGCTGTTTTGGTCCTTATTCTTTCCATGTCTGTTCGTACAGGACTGAGGGCCTACAGCAGGGGAAAAGAGATCAACGAACGTCTAATAGTTGTATCCGCTATTGAAGGGCTTTTGGGCAGACAACTCAGGGCTGTGGTGAGGAAGGATGGATCTGATCTCAAGGATTTTTCTGAGTTTCATGGAGAAGAGAGCGAGGTCTCATTTGTGACTACCCACGTGCCACTGGGTTCTCAGGCAGGCGGTCTTTTCAAGGTGGTTTATCGTTTTGATGAAAGAGGGAAAAAATTTATCTATGCTCAAAAGGTCATTACAAGGCTTGAAGACCTGAAAGAGGTCCTTCCTGACAAAATAGATCCGGAAGATAAAGAGGACCTGACGGAACAGGGCTGGGGCGTTTCGATTGTAAATGGGATAGATTCTTTGGTCTTTACATATCATGATACATCTCAGAGTACATCGCAGGATGAATCCGCCCCTGAGGATTGGCAGGATGGTTGGAATAAAAAGGGTAAGGTGCCCGAGGCAGTGGCCATGGGCCTGGCTTTTTCCGATGATGGCGAGGAGCCTGCAACCACCTGGCGGATTTTCTATACAGATCCTTTTATTCTGGTAAGCGCAGAGTGATGGGACAGAAAGGTACGGTTCTTGTATTGGTCCTGTGGGTATTGACCCTGCTTACACTGGTCGGCGGTTTCTATGCGGTTGAGGCCAGAATTCGCAGGAATTTGGGACAATATGCCTGGGATGCCCTGCAGGGCCGAGAGGCTGCGAGGTCTTTACTGCTTCTTGCAGAGAGCAAGCTGTTTCCTCCTGGAACCGATAGGGAAGAAGAAGAGGATGGTCTTTTCGCAGATGGGAGTGTGTATAAAGTGAAATTTGGAGGCAGAGAGGCCTGTTTTACTCTGGAAGATGAGAATGGAAAGCTCGATCTTAATAACAGCTCGGAGGATCAGATCAGGGATGTAGTGAGGGCAATTCTAGGGGATGAGGAGCTTGAGGCTGCAGATACTATGGTGGATGGTATTTTGGATTGGAAAGATTCTGATAAGCTGGTGAGGCTGAACGGGGCAGAGGATGATGTATACCAGGACAGGTCTCCGCGATACTATCCTGCTAATGGTCCATTTCATTTATTGGAGGAACTGCTTTTGGTAAATGGTGTTGGTCAGGAGGCGTTTTACGGGCCTATTAGCTGGTCATCCCAGGAGGAAGAAGATAGCGAGGTCGTGTGGCAGGGCGGTCTTTGGGATTTATTCACAGTTTACAACAAATCCGGCGATGTAAGCACGGAATGTGCACCTTTACCTCTTGAGGAAATTCTAAGTGCCGAACTTGGTGATAACACTACATCAACCCGTGAGGTAGTGTGTCTCAGGGTTTGGTTTGGCAGCCGTATATATCAGGTTTACTGGAATCCTCAGTCTGGGACAGAGGGGTCCGAGATCAAGCATTGGACCGAGGCAATTACTCTGGGAAGCAAAGGCTCAAGGTGGTCAGAGAACGGGAAATAACAGGTATTTATCTGGACGAGTCCAAGCTTGATGTCTTCTGTCTTAAGAAACATCTTGGTAAATGGTCTTCTGTTGAACTGCCCTATACGTTTGATGATACCGGGCGTTCCTTGGCAGAACAGGTAAAAGGCGTACTTCAGGCTATTCGTCCATCGCGAAGGCGTAGAATATGTCTGGCCATTCCTCGCAAGAATTTGTTTTTGAGGGAGTTAAGCTTTCCTCAGTTGGAACTGGACGAGGCGGCAAATGCAGTCCGTATGGGCATAGGGCTTCACATACATCTGAAACCGGATGAGATATACTATGATCAATGGGCCTTCAAGCGTGGAGATGAGACCGTAGTGCTTTTGGCCTATATCCCAAGAAGTTTTCTGGATCCAATACTCAGGGCTGCTCGTGAGACAGGCCATGGCAAATCGCTTGGGCCTATATCACCCGCGACTTTGGGGCTGGATATCCTGTTGCGCAGCAGTACAGAAGCTCATCTTCCCTGCGTCAGTCTTGGCCGGCAGGGAGATGGCTGGTGTGTTTCTCTTCACGGTATTTATGGATGGGAAGGCTCACATTCCGTATCAATTTCAGGTAAAGAAGATGTCTCGATGGGCCTGCAAAAGCTTGCTCAGCATCTCCCTTCTCCCTTCTCCAGGATCGCAATGGCCCCTGTCTATGCAGTGGGATGTTCAGATGCAGCAATTCTGGATCCTCCCCCCAGAGATCCATGTAATGTCATAAAGGACCTCTCGAATATTTGTGGACAGGAGGGCAAAGTCACCTGGGGGTTATGCGCTGCTTCACTGGGACTAAGTTCTTATCCTTCAATTTTTTTCCAGGAAGGTATCCGTCGTAAACCTTTCCGTTTGAGTATAAAACCGTATCAATTTGTGGTTGGGGCTGCCGCTGCGGCAATTATATTGGTCACAGGTTTTCAGGGTTTACAGTTACAACAGCGTGTTCACTCTATTCACAAGATGGAACAGGAGGTTGAGGATCTACAAGAACGTCTGTCACCCATGCTGAATACCCAGAAGCAGTTGGAACAAGTTGAAAATCAGCTCAAGGACCTGAGAGATTTCAGGGTTGAAAGGCCCTCTGAGCTGAAGGTCTTAAAGGCTATAGCCGAGCTTACGCCCCCACAGACCTGGATAAAAAATTTCAATATTAAAAAAGGTAAGCTAAAGGTTACAGCCGAGGGTGGTTCAGCAGTAAAGACCATGGGACAATGGCGTCAGAGTCCTCTTTTCTCAGAGGTCAAACTCATATCTCCTGTCACAAAGGACAGGCAGCAAAGGGAACGTTTTACAGTGGAGATGAAGCTGGTCAGCGGAAAAGGAGGGGCGACTAGTGGGAATTAGTCGTCAGCTATCCAGTAAAAGAAGTCCCTTATTACGTTATGGTTTATTGGTAATAGGGCTTATACTCTGGTACAGCCTGGTATGGGTCCCGCTGTCCGGCAAAATCGAGAAGTTAGATAGCAGGCTTGAGACCCTGGAGACGAAAATTGGGCGTTTGAAGCGGGACATCAAACGCCATCGTGGTGTAGACCAACGCGTTACGCAGTCGGAGCAGAGGCTCGCGACTGCTGTAAAGGGGCTTATGCCAGGGGATACTCCCCAGCTTGTAGCATCCAATTTACAAGATATTTTGCTCAAAATGGCCTCTGAAGCTGACTTCCAGGTAATTACTTATAAAACAGGCCGGATTAGCAAATGGAGAGGTTATCAACTAGCTGTAGCTACTTTTAGTGCTAAGACAAATATTAGGAAGCTGGTCAAGTTTTTGAAATTATTAGACGATGATCGTAGGGTATTTCGAATACAGAGTATTAGTGCGGTCAAGGTAAAAGGGCGGAATCCACATCTTAGGGTCAACCTTGAAGTGGAAGCTCTTTTTATGAAAGCGGTTTAAGGGATATGGTCAAGATGAGAATGCAAGATCGGAAATGGATAGTCTGGGGCTTGGTTGTCATATGTTTTTTGGGATCCATTCAGGGCTTGGCGTTTGCCCAGGATGCCATCACGCAGGAGACCCAGTCAGACGAAGGTGAAAATGCCTTGCCTGATTCTAATGCGGTTGTAGTAAAGTCTCCCTTTTCCGGAGCCAAAGCAGATGAACGTCGTCAAATGGACATTACTTTGGATAATATGGATATATATCCTGTCTTGGATCAGGTCCTGGGGCGCATTTTGGAGCTTAACTATGTTGTAGATCCTGCCATTAAGGGGACAATTTCACTCAATATCAAAGGCAGATATACCAAGAGTGAATTCCTTGATCTCTTTAATTCCATATTGCAGATACACGGCTTGGCTATAACCCGCGGCGACCAGGATCTCTATAAGGTGGTACGGAAGGCCAGCAGTGCCAGAACAGGGTCAGAAGTGGTAAATGTCGGAGAACAGGTCCCCTGTCCGGGAGACGTAATCAGTGTCTTTCAGCTCCAGTATCTTTCGGCAGCCCATGTAATCGCAAATCTTAGGAATTTTATCTCACCCGGGGCGGTCATTGTGGCCGAGCCAAGCTCCAATGCCGTTATCTTGGTGGATACTGCAGAAAATGTGGCCAAGTTGTCCAAAATATTGGCTTTAATGGACACAGATCTTTTTAAGGATATACATTGGCGTTTCTATACTTTGGAGCATACCGATGTGGATGATCTATCGAAAGACCTTGATAAGATATTCAAGACAAAGGGGCTTTATATAAAGCCGGGTATTGATCCTGGCGGTCTCCAGATCATGCCTTTAAAGACCATCAACGCATTACTTGTGGTGACCAAGTGGGAGGAAGTCCTGGATGTGGTAGGCCACTGGGTGACCCAACTGGATCAGGAGATATCAGCGAAGGGAACTCAGGTCTATGTATACTTTGTCCAGAACGGCAAGGCTGCAGATATCGCCGACATCCTCCGGCAGCTTTATGGCGGAAAGCCATCAGAGCGCAAAGGCAAGAAAGAGGTCCTTGTGGAAAGGGAAAAAAAGCCCGCAAAAGAGAAAGCCGTGTCACATACCGGGGAGTTGGCCGGAGAGGTGGAAATCATTGCCGACGAAGTCAACAATGCCATACTCATCAAGGCCACGCAGAGAGATTATGCCATCCTTTCAGG
>QNAY01000114.1 GCA_003645605.1 Thermodesulfobacteriota bacterium | reverse complement strand
CCAGATACATCACTTTATTGTTCCAATTTGTGAGCAGATACACATAATATGTCACAGTCATGGGCATTTAAGATTTCTCCCTTCGGTCGAAATGACAATATGGGCGTGAACGCTTACAATAATCCGTACCCAAAATATTGAGAGAGAAATGTCTCGCTGATATTTTCAAAAATAATTTGTGTATATTGTTGTGTATGTGTATACTGGGAGCATAAAACATTTACGCCTTATGTCCTCGGTCTAAAGTAATGGCTATTATGGTACTTTAAAATAATGGGAGGTTATACACGTGCAAGTTGCTGAAAAATTAGTCAGGAAACAATTTTTGATTTCTCAGGCGCAGGTTAAAAAGATAGAGCTTTTAGCCAAGGAAAAAAACACTTCGGCAGCGGAAATGGTACGCAATGCTATTGCCGCATATAACCCCGATGTTCCAATCGACATAGAAGAGTCCGAGTTGTTGGAACTGGTTTCAGCGCGGATCAAAGAGGCTATTATCGATACTCGCAATACCAGAAAACATTTAGATAAAACTTTAAAAAAATTATCTACTGGAGCTGTCTAATGGGAAGCTGGAAAGATTTATTTATAGATATGCTCAAGCTTACCGATGAAGTGAAGCGTCTAAACAGAAGTGTTGAGCGATTAGATTCGTATTCTGTTGAAATGGACAAGAGGATTGTTCGGTTGGAAACTATTGTTGAAATTGCTAAGACGCAGCAAAACCCAACAGAACAGAAGAACATCAAAACAAGATAGGGGATCGAGAGAATGAACGAATAAAAATATTATGGATGAAAGGACACTTTTCCGCAGGGCACTTGGATTGGATGATTCTTGGGAAGTAAGGGCTACCCATACAAAATAGTGAAGAGGCATAAGATGCCTGTGTCAGGGGCAACCTCTTCTTCATTTAGTCGTAGGCGTGTGTGCCCAGGACACACTTTACTCCGAATTTCTTCTCAACCATTTCCTTAAATTGATCAAAGTCATGGTTTTTACACATGGGTATTGCCTTAACCATACAATTGCTGAGATGCACAGCATCAATCTTGACGTTCTTTTTGACCGCTCCTATATTGGATATCACAGCCCGCCCAGGACACTGGCAGCGGAGAAAACCGACCAGCACAGGGTTGTCGTATTGGGCGAATTCTCCGTTCTTTTCCGCCACTGCGTTGATACACTTGTATTCCCCAGGACATGCGTAACCCTGATCCATATACGCACCGCAACCTATAAGTAAGATGTTCATTTACTCCCCCTTTGCTCAAGGAAAAAATCCTAAACCGAACTCCAAATACTAAAAACAAATGCCCCTGACACGGCATAACTCGGAGACTTGAATTCTATTCTACCTGTCTGATTAAAAACATTCCAGTCTTATGCTCATTTAAGTTTGGATTAGATTTTTTCAGCGGAATCATAGATGATACTTGTGTGAATGATAGGAGAGGGTATATTGCCCTGCATTTGAGCGGCAGATATCGTCTCCATGAATGGGGAGGCGGAATGGACAATTAACATATTATGGTTACCTCCTTTTTTAAATTCAAAATTGTGTCTGAACGGCCTTTTCGTTCAGACACCAACTAACCTGCATGCCAAGACACCACATTGCAAACCTGTTAGATCGATTGGTCCCCAGGGGAGGGCTGGTCCTGATGGTAATGGCTGTTGTGGTTGGGGCCGGGACCGGACTTGCTGCTGTCTTCTTTATCCGACTTATAGCCCTTATAGAGCACTTCTCATACACTGAAGCCATGGTCCTTTACCCTTTTCTGGGACGTCTGTGGCTTATCGTAATCCCTGTATTGGGCGCGCTCATCGGTGGTCCCATCATTGCCTACTTTGCCACGGAGGCCAAGGGGCACGGCGTACCTGAAGTCATGAAGGCCCTGATCTTGCGAGGCGGTCGTATAAGGCCGAGGGTTGCCATAGCAAAGATTTTCGCCTCGGCCCTATGCATCGGCTCAGGCGGTTCAGCCGGCAGGGAAGGCCCTATTGTCCAGGTTGGTTCCGCCCTGGGGTCCACTGTGGGACAGTGGCTGCGCCTTTCAGACGAACGTATCAAGAACCTGGTGGCCTGCGGGGCAGCTGCGGGTATTGCGGCTACATTCAACGCACCTATTGCCGGGGTAGCCTTTTCCTCGGAATTGTTGATGAGCGAACACCAGGTAGCCATGCTTGGAAATGTGGTGATCGCGTCTGTATCCTCCAGCATTATCAGCCAGATCTTTCTTGGAGCTCGTCCGGCCTTCGAGGTTCCCAGCTATATTATGCACTCGCCGTGGGAACTCCTGTTATATGCTGTACTGGGCTTCCTCGCCGCCCTGGTTGGCATCATGTTCATAAGGATGCTTGATGCCTTTGAGGAAATGTTTGATCATTGGAAATTTCCCCAGGCTTTCAAACCGGCTGTCGGGGCATTGCTTCTGGGTATTCTGGCTTTTTCATATCCTTATCTGTCCGGGGTCTTTCATGCTTCTGCTCAGGAGTTCCGGCTCGGGCTGCCTTTGATTGAAAACTTGCCTCACGCTTATGGTTCAGGATTTCCATTTATGGAAGATGTATTGCAGGGCAAAGCATCCTTCCTGCTTCTTGCGGTATTGATTTTCCTTAAGCCTCTGGCAACCTCATTCACTCTGGGCTCCGGCAATTCGGGCGGTATCTTTGCACCATCCCTGTTCACAGGGGCCGTGCTTGGCGGGGCCTATGGATATGCCGCCGGTGCGCTTTTCCCGAATATAGCCGGAGACGTCGGGGCCTATGCACTTGTAGGGATGGCTGCGGTCTTTGCTGCTGCAGCAAGGGCCCCGCTCACATCCATACTTATCGTCTTTGAAATGAGCGGGGACTATCACCTGATCTTGCCCCTCATGACCGCAAGTATTGTAGGGTCAAGCCTTACACAATGGTTGCATCCTGATTCGATTTACACCTTAAAACTGACCAAGAAGGGAATCCGTTTTGATCACGGAAGAGACCTTGATGTCATGCAAGGGGTCCAGGTTGAAGAAGTCATGAATCAGGCACCCATCACGGTTCATAAGGACCGGCCCTTGGCAGAGCTCTTTGCCATTTTCCAGGAGACCCATCTTTATGGGTTCCCTGTCATGGAAAACGACGAAGACCTCTATGGCATAGTCACCCTGCAGGACATGGAGCGCGCGCTTGATCGGGAAGGCGTCATGATACGTGATCTCAAGGTGAGTGACGTGGCCACGACTGGTCCTGTCACGGTCTTTCCGGATGAACCCATCTGGTCTGCCATACGCAAGATGGGACCCAGGGACCTTGCGAGGCTTCCCGTGGTCTCGCGTCATGCCGACCAAAAATTGCTTGGGCTTATCAGTCGAAGCGATATCTTGCGGGCCTATGACGTGGGGCTATTGAAAAAACAACAGGCCCAACACATTCGGGAACGAATGGCGCTCAGAAAAGTCTCAGGTGTTGAATTTATCGAGGTCAGAGTAAGCCCCGGCTGCGCCTGCACAGGTAAAAAGCTGGCTGAGATAAAGCTGCCACAGAGTGCTACAGTGGTTTCCATTGGGCGTAGGGGCAATGTGCTTATACCGGATGGAAATACCAAAATTTTCCCTGAAGACCAGCTCACAATCTTCTGTCAGACAGACCTGGCCCGGGACGTACGCATGAAATTCAATGTTGAATGCTGAATGTTGAATTGTGGAAAAAAATTTAAGTCGATGTCCTGGGTCGGCTTGCCTGGTGAGGCTACGTGAAAGACTACGATTCGGCCTCCGCCATGCTCTACCATGATGGAGGAGGTCTCTAAGGCAAAAACCGCGCGGCTATTCAGCGTCCGTGTCCATGCTCTGGTTCGGCGTATCGGCAACCCGATTTCCTTTCATCTTTATCAGTTCACAATGTAAGATGCTGTATGTCCATTTTCGCCCCGTTCTGGTTTTCAGTCCTTGTTCATTTAGAAGCTGGACGATCCGCTTCCTTTTGGTCTTTTTCTTCGTCTCGTCGTGTATGAATCGTAAGGAGATCTCGAATTGATCTCTGTAGCTTGCTTTCACAGAGATGAATTGCGCCTCTATGACGTCGGCCGGTCGTGCCAAAGCAGATTCCTTCGACGTTTCGTTCCTTCCGCAAGCCTTTGGTATCATAGCGGCATATCCCGGACAATCCTTACTGCACTGAGCCCTGAAAAAATTATCCTCGTGCTCGCAAGAAAACTGGACATCGGACCTGTATACGTATTTGATGTTGGATTTCGTGCTATGTCGTATTCCAGAGGGCGATGTTCTCGATATCGGAGAAAGCATGACTACGCAGTATTCAATCAACCAACTTCGACATTCCTCCTCCCCGAGCCCCACATGCTTTGACCATGCCGCCATGTACTGGGTTATGTCTTGGCGTTGCGGCTTGAACTCACCATCAGAAAATCGAGCCAAGGTAAGACCATTTTCGAGCAAATCCCGAACACAAGGATAGATTACGTCCACCCCTCGCTCTCGAAGTATGGCAGCTAATGTTGTAGCAAACAGAGGATCCTTCATCGCAGTATTCACCCGGTAACCTGCCTTTCAAACGCCGAACGTGGAAGCCACTAGTCGGAAAAGCCAAAAATAGTTTACACTTTGTTGATCTTGAATTTTGGCAGTGAAACCGATATTCAGGACGTACTGTTTTGAGTAAAAAATCAAATACTACAAGTTATATCATTCACTTATAGTTTAACTTCGTTTTTTTGGTTATTCTTGTTTTCGATTTAGTATACTCTTTACGCAAAAACTCAGTGTGGTTTCCAGATTCTTTTGTTGCCACATCAAAAACACTCAAAGCAATTTCGTATTTTTCCTTTATTTCAGCAGATTCTGACAAAACTAATATTCGTTTCCATTCTCTTGACCCCATTTCTTTTGCTATGGGAATAAATTTATCAAATAAATAATTTTTTGCGTACAAAGTTCCAAGCATAGTCAAAGCAATTTCTGCTTGATAAATTAAATGGTATTTGATTAACTTTTCTCGCTCAACTTGAAGTAACAATTCAGCTTCTTTGATTTCTGATTCTGTTAGTTCATTAAACATTGATGGATAGGCTTCATCTGTCAATCCATTCTATCTCATCGTTCTGATGCATTCCTCCTCAAGATAACGGCCAAATACGCATTCGATTTTCAATGTCCAAATCATCTCTATTCAAATTCCTCTTTTGAAATGTCGTGCCGAACAAGTCATTAAATAGTCTTCTGTATAACTCCTTTATAAATTGCATGACGGCCAAAAAAAGTCAATGGAAATTGCAAAAAAAGCTTAAAAAGGCATTCTTCGAAGGTAACCGTTCACGCTAATGTGTCATGATTCGCGCTGCCATGTCATTTCGACCAAAGGGAGAAATCTTTACCATCCAGAACTCAGATCTTTCCAGTTTGGGTTCATCCGGTTCACTAATTG
>QNAY01000113.1 GCA_003645605.1 Thermodesulfobacteriota bacterium | reverse complement strand
TGAATTTAGATCCAGGCATTTTTCCCCTCTATGCTCAAATTATTAATATCCGAGCATAGGGTACTATCGAAAGATGGCGAAGTCTATAGTAAAGTTTTGGACATGCTTCACGACAAGTCAAAAGTAGTTTACGCTTTGTTGGTCTTGTATTTTGGCAGTGAAATTTAAAACTGGAAATTGGGAAAAACAAAGATATAGAGGTGTATTACCTAATTTCTAATTTCCAGTTTCGACATTCAATTCAATAATACACACTTTTTCGGGAAAAGTGTAAACTGGTGAATGAAGGATGCCGAATTCTGCGTTACGTTTTCCTGGAATTTTGGTAACTCGTGATAAAAGGAGGTTAATTCATGCTCAATAGTATCGAGGGCACATATCGCAATGGAAAGGTAGATTTGGCAGAAGTTCCTTCTAACATAGACAACGATACCCGCGTTATTGTTACATTCCTGAAATCGCGCCCTATTGATTTAAGGAAGCGTGGCATTGACGAAGCACAGGCAGCAGACTTGCGTGGCAGACTGTCCACCTTTGCAGAGGATTGGAATAGCCCCGAAATGGACATTTATGATGACTATGATGCAACAAAATCCTACATATAGACGTGGCGATGTCGTCTTGGTGCTGTTTCCACACTCCAACTTGCGTACCGCAAAGCCACGGCCTGCTCTTGTCATTCAGGCAGATGAGCTCGAAACGAAGTTACCTCAACTCATAGTCACCATGATCACCAGTAGATTGTTTCGATCCAATCACCCGAGTCGTATCACGGTCCTTCTTTCTTCACCAGAAGGTCGACAATCAGGTTTACTTAGCGACTCTGTCGTAATGACCGATAATATTGCTACTATTGCTCTTTCTGAGATTGACCGTGTAATAGGAAAACTTCCAATGGCCCGAGTTCATGAGGCAATACGGCATACATTGGGGCTTTAGTTCTATTTAACTTGGTGCCCTTCGGGCGGACTTTTATCTTTTGTCGTACTCCATAGTTTCATTGTTACAGCTTGGGCAGCCCAGAATTGGCATGTATCCCTAGGGCTGAAAGGGCTGAAGGGATTCCGACCTCAAAGCGGACCACCTGTTTCTGGTGACTAGAGATACCGATAAAGAACTGGACCATATAAGATTCGTTCCCCTCTGGGAGTGGTTTTTGAGCAGGGACTTTTTTTGAAGTTAATTTGCGATAATTCACCAAGGGCAAAATATTTGACAGGATAACAGGATATACATGATGTATATAAAAAATGCTTACTCATAGAACTGCACAAATCAGGTCTGGATACAGAATCACAAAAGCCCATTACAGTTTACTATGAGTAGGATGAAAAAATTATTCTGTTAATCCTGTCAAAAAAACAGATGAATTATAATCCACCCTATGTCACCGGAAGGCCCTATTCCCTGGATGCAGCACGCATCTTAGAAGGGCTTAATAACACAGATTGCTTTGTATTCCTTGAAACTTCAAGGGTTGCCAAAGAGGAAAATACCTCATACCTTTTTTTAAATCCAATAAAAATCCTCACTGCATATGGTCTTGATGATCTGGAGCCTCTTTACAAATCCATGGAGACGGCCCTTGACAGGGGATACTATCTGGCTGGATGGTGGGCCTATGAGTGGGGATATACCCTTGAGCCCAAATTGTGGCACCTTCTGGATACGCTCAGGCCCAACGTTCCCTTGGTATGGCTCGGTGTATTCGAAAACCCGAAATTATGGATTCATCGGTTCGATGCCCCTATTTGTCCCTTAAACAATATTCCGGATATCCAGGATAATTTAGGGCCTTTGGAACTGGAGGTAACAAAGGACCAATACATTAAGGCCATAGACTGCGTAAAAGACTATATAGCCCGTGGTCACACCTATCAGGTCAACTATACCCTAAGGGGAAGGTTTAAATATACCGGTCTGCCATCTGATCTTTATCTGGCACTCAGGGCCAGGCAGTCTGTCTCTTACGGGGCTGTGATACGCAACAGGAAAAAATGGCTTCTTTCCCTTTCCCCTGAACTTTTCTTCCGCCTGGAGGACGACAGGATCTGGTCCAAACCCATGAAGGGTACATTAAAGAGGGGAAGGACAACAGACGAAGATTGTGAGCTGGCACGTTTTTTGGCCAGCGACCCCAAGAACCGGGCAGAGAATATCATGATTGTTGATCTGCTTCGGAACGATATAGGGAGGCTTTCTATCCCCGGAACGGTCCGGGTGCCGGAGATTTTTACTGTTGAGCGCTACAAGACCCTTTTTCAGATGATATCCAAAGTAGAGGGGGAAATTCATCCGGATACTTCCTGGCATAAGATCTTTAATGCCCTGTTTCCATGCGGGTCTGTGACCGGGGCGCCAAAGATCCGGACAATGGAGATTATCTCTGAGATCGAGTCTTCTCCAAGGGGTGTATACACCGGCGCCATAGGGTTCATCTCCCCTCAGAGAAAAGCAGTCCTGAATGTGGCTATCAGGACAGTGGTCCTGGACGGAGAATCCGGAGAATTCGGGATAGGAAGCGGGATAACAATAGATTCAGATCCTGAAAAGGAATACGATGAGTGTAGACTTAAGGCCGAATTTCTGACATCTACTAAAAAAAGTGGATCAAGGAAGGATTTTTCCCTTATAGAGACCATGATGTGGGACTACGGAAGTGGAGAGCAGGAAGTAAAGGGTTACTTCCTGCTTGAAAGGCACCTTGAAAGACTTGAACGCTCTGCCCATTATTTTGCCTTTTACCTGGACCTGGAAAAGGTGAGGAGGGAGTTAACTGAATTTGCAAAGGGCCTGCATTCAAAAAGAAAAACCTATAGGGTCCGAATGTTGCTGGGAAGAGATGGTTCTGTAGATATTTCAGCCTCTGTGCTATCAGCACAGGAAAAGCAGGTTTGTTTTGACCTGTCGCTAAAGACAGTTGACTCCCAAGACCCCTTTTTATATCACAAAACCACACACAGGCCCCTGTATACGGAAGAATACCAGAGGGCCAAGACCCTCGGTTTTTTTGACTGTGTGTTTACAAACGAGCGCGGTGAGCTCACTGAAGGGACAATCAGTAATATATTCTTGGATATTGATGGCAAACTCATCACCCCTCCTGTATCCGGCGGACTCTTAAATGGCATCTTTCGTCAGGATCTTGTAGAACAGGGCAAAGCCGGAGAGCAGGTGCTCTATCCGGATGATCTGAATAAGGCCCGGTCAATATATCTGGGAAACTCAGTACGCGGACTCCTGAGAGCAAGCTATAGGTGAGGGTTCAGAGTTCAGAGGTTCAGAGGTTTGGGGTCAGGGGTATAAGCGCTAAGAACCCATAAAGGAATTGATTTGAAAGATGTTCATCTTTTATGACCCCGAACCTCTGAACCCTGAACCTTTGAACCTTTACATAGACATACTCTCACCCGGTTTTAGCTCTACTAACTCAGTATCAACTTGCTGGGACGCAAGTTCCTTGCTGAATTCCTCTACAGTGCCTGTAAGAGCAGGGAAGGAGCCATAGTGCATAGGAATGACTTTCTGTGCTCTGATAAATTTGCAGGCACATGCGGCTTCTCTGGGTCCCATTGTATAGTGGTTTCCTATGGGGACCATGGTAATCTCAGGCCGATACATCCCTCCTATCAGGGCCATATCCCCAAATAGCCCGGTGTCTCCTGCATGGTAAAGAATGAGTCCGTTTTCAAGGCGAATCACAAAACCTGCAGCCTCTCCGCCATAGAGGATCTCATCGCCCTCCTGGAACGAAGAGCTGTGAAGCGCGGGTACCATGGTGATTGCAATTCCTTTTGTGACATAGGTTCCTCCGATATTCATACCTGTTACGTTTGGAAGTCCCTTGATAAGGAGATATTGCTGTATTTCGTGGATCGCCACTACTTCAGTGGCAGATGATCTGGCCATGCTCAGGCAGTTTCCCATGTGATCTTCATGGGCATGAGTAATAAGAATAAGATCGGCATCCAGTGAATCAGGCTTGCCTGCGGCTTGAGGATTGTCCAGCCATGGATCAATCCATATCTTCAGATCCTGTTCCGTCACTATTCTAAAGGCTGAATGACCAAAAAAACTGAGTTTATGAGACATGATTACCCCTCTCTAACTAATAATAAAATAAATAATAAAATCCCTATCCTTAGATCCTTTCTAAATTTATTCTGGCTGCCGGGTCAAGGACATTCAGGTCATTCAATCTGCCGGGTCCGATATTTAGCTTTGTGAAAATAAGGAACTCAATTTCCTCTATTTCATCATGAAGCTTCCTGATCATTTCCTTGCGCTCCGGAGTGGTTCCATAACGTATTAACAGGTCCTCAAACCTCTCTGATAATGTGACTATGGATGTGTGCTTCACACGCTTATCTGCATAATTCACAAGTAATGCCTCGGTAATAATTGGAGCATGTCTAATGCTCCGGTCGAGACGAACGTGTTGACGTGCTATATCCGCCACCGCATGATACCCCAGAGACTCAAGCAATTTGAAGGCTGACAAGGCATGATTCTGCCTTGTATGAACAGAATCCATCTTAGTTATATCATGGAGAAGGCCACCTGCCTCCACCAAGCCGATATCAAGATCTTCACCTGCCATTTTGAGATGAGCTGAAATAAACATCCCCACCTGAGCTACTCTGAGACTGTGGGACACTATGTGCTCGGGTACTTGATGCTCTTGCAGGAGAGCCATGCACTTTTCTCTGTCAAGGAATTCCATTTTACCACTATGCCAAAACAAGAAAGGTATTACAAGAACAGTTCATCCATAAAAAAAGTCTGTAAATAAAAGATTCTAAAAATTGGATGAAAATTGAAGAATTAGTAAGTTCCGGTTGTTTGAAAAAGCTGTTGAAAAATCGTGTTCAACAGAGGAACTTACGAGAATTATACGAATTTTTACAGACAACAAAAACCTTATCTTCTCCGTATGTTACGCAAGTTGTCAAAAAAAGTAACAAAAAATTCATAAGATAGCCCCTTGTTGATAACTCATGTGCTGACTTAAGAAAAATCTCCTTTTCTCCACTTTGACAGCAGGCTATAGCTTCATTATGAACTAAACCAGAATTACGATATTTGTCAAAAATCGACGTTCATATGTTTATAGTATAGAATTTTCCATTTTTTTGACCGGGTCAACAGGATAAATGATAATCCTGTTTATCCTGCCGGAAAACTCCCGCTGTGGGCGGCTAAGTTCAACACCTTAGAATAAAAAAGTCCTTTCAAACAAATTGATCAAGAGTTGCAGTAGGGTACACCCACTTCATGCTGATTGGGTGAAATCAAATTCGTCCCTTGTTAAAATTATAGATACATGCAGATGAATTGATACTTGATAAAATGGCTTAAAACAGGATATGCTATCGTTATTTCAATCAATCAACCTGTGATAATGATATGACTTCTTGTCAAGGAAAACCATTTTTGG
>QNAY01000112.1 GCA_003645605.1 Thermodesulfobacteriota bacterium | reverse complement strand
CATTAAGGCCCGCTGGAGTTCGTAATCAAAATCCGAAACAGCTCTTAATCCGCGCAGTATGGCGCAGGCCCCATGCTTGTCGGCAAGATCCACCAAAAGCCCGTCAAAGCTGGTTATCTCTACACTTCCATTCGCTCCTATGGTCTCACGGACCATTTCCAGACGTTCTTCAAGTGTAAACAGGCTCTCTTTGACTGGATTGATACCAATGGCAACCACTACTTTGTCAAATAGCTTTAGTGCTCGATCAACAAGATCCAAATGACCATTAGTTACCGGATCAAAGGTGCCTGGATACACTGCTATGCGAGGTGTGGGATTTGGTGATTTGGTGATTTGGTGATTTGGTGATTGCATTATATTGACCTGTAAAACCAAAGTTCAGTCTGACCATACCTGCGGCAGTCCACAAGCTGAAGGGATAATTCAGAGCCGGACATAACCGTGCAAGGAAGTTTTTCTCCCTTAAACTCTTCAACAATCATCCATCCCCCGGAAACCAAAATACCTGTTTTAGCCACCCATTCCAGAGCCTTTTTACCAAGGCCCATGGAATATGGAGGATCGGCAAATATCAAATTAAAGGGAGCGTATTTTAGAACACGATTAATGGATTTCGGGCTGGTCCTGATATCAGCACGGACCACTTTCGCACGCTCACTAAAACCACACAAACTGAGATTTCGCCTGATAAGATCAAGGGACGATTTGTGATAATCCACAAAAACAACCTCCCTTGCCGCCCTGGAAAGGGCCTCAATCCCAAACGCCCCGGTACCGGCAAAGAGATCGAGAACATTGCACGATTCCCAAGGGAATCCCAAGCGGGCATGAAGAATCTGGAAGAGGGCCTCCCGCACAAGATCTGATGTGGGACGCAGACAGCGGCCTTTGGGCCCTATCAAGCGCCTCCCTCGGGCCTGTCCTCCGATAATTCGCATTAGCAAACGTTAATCTAAACCGCCTATTTTCCCTCTGCGTTCTCTGCGCTCTCTGCGGTGAATACGAAATCCATCATTGCTATTTATTGATCGTAGCAGCCCGCTCAACGATCTTACTATCAGTCCACTCTGATGGATCTTCCTGCCGATCAGTCTTTGGACCGAGGTCATAGGATCCTGCGGTCAGTATGGCATCTATGGCCAAAGATGAGGTATCCTGGGCGTTAAAGACATTGACCAGCATGTTATAGACAAAATTTTCTACACGCTTGGCCATCCTCTCCCTTATATCCACCGATAACCCAAGTATCTTGTTTTCAAAAGGAAGGTTCAATTTTTTATAATTTCCTCCCTTCAGACCCTTGGATTGGGCATAGGCTGTCATCTCGGCCCACAGTTCCTCTGTTATTCCTTCTCCTGCGACCTTGATAAAATTCCCGTCTTCGTCTGTTGCGGCATTGCCGTAATCGTTTACTTCAAGGCCCCAGGAAATCATCTGAAGGGCAGTGGCCACATTGGCCTTTGTAGTATTGGTTTTTGAGACGATCTCCCGCAGCCTGTCGGAGTTATTACCGGACGTGCCGTGCTGGGCCCCTGATACCCTGTATTTGGCCAATGTCTCGTGGATCTCTCCAGTCAATTTCACCTGTATCCCCAAATCACTAGCCTCAATACCATGGGTAGAGCCATTATTAAGGGCTATCCAGTCCGGAAAAATATCATTGGCGTTAAGACCCTGTATCAGGAACAATGCCTCATCAACTGTTGAAAGCCCTTCTTTCCCTTTGATCTCTCCCACCTCTGTCTCAAGCCCGGCCCATTTGGGGACATAAGGGGCAAGTTGCAGATTTGCAAGGAGGTTTTTGTCATCCGGGAGATGTGATGCATCAATTGCTATGGAGGTCATGCCGGCTTCAAATAGGGTGGGGATCTCTACCTTGGCCGGTCCGACATCTTCTTCTTTCTTGATGCCATAATGGTCGGCATGAATTGCCACAGGTATTGTGATTCCCAGCTCATTGCAGACCTGATCCACCCGCCTGGCCATGTTCCAGTAATTAGTCGCGCAATAAGGAGTCGCGCCGCCTTCCGACTTGGCTATCTCTATTAGTATGGCCGCGTCGGCCCTCTGTGCGGCAGCCAAAACACCACGAATGACAAGATAGTTCCTGCCGTTAGCCGCAATAGTCATGGCCTTGCCTTTGGCCCGCATCGCCCTGTCAATAACCTTGCCGCTCACCAGAAGGGCCTTTGAGTTGGGGAAAAGCTTAACTACATTGGGCGGACGCCCCACTTGCAATGCCTTCTCAAAATTCGCGGAATAGTGACCTGCTTTTTCAGTCATGACAGACCTCCTTTCAGTTTTACAGGTTCAATGGTTCCTGGTTCAAAGGTTCAGTTGGTAGCGAATACAGAGGGACAAAGGTAACCCTGAACGCTGAACCCTTTTTAACTTTGAACGGTTATAAATATTTCTCCGCCAGCAACTCTGCTATCTGGACAGCATTTGTGGCCGCGCCTTTCCTGATATTGTCAGCCACCACCCAGAAATCAAGTCCGTTGGCCTGAGAAATATCCTCCCGTATTCTACCGACAAGGGTCAAATCCTGTCCTGCGGCATCCAGTGCAAGTGGATAGATATTTTGGGACAGGTCATCAACGACCTTAATCCCTGGTGCATTGGAAAGGAGTTCTCTCGCCTTGGATGCGCTGATCTTCTGTTCAAACTCCACATTGACAGCCTCAGAGTGACTATAGAACACAGGTACCCTTACAGCAGTTGCAGAGACCTGGATTTCAGAATCTTCCATGATCTTCCTGGTCTCATTCACCATCTTCATCTCTTCCCTGGTATAGTCATTGTCCAGGAAGACATCTATGTGGGGAAGGCAGTTAAAGGCAATCTGGTGCGGATAGACACTTGACTCTGGAATTTTGCCCTCAGCCCAGGACTTCACCTGATCCTCAAGCTCAACTATGGCCTTTTTTCCGGAACCCGATACGGCCTGATAAGTAGATACGACAACGCGTTTTATCCGGGCATAGTCATACAATGGCTTAAGGGCCACAACCATCTGGATGGTGGAGCAATTAGGATTGGCTATAATGCCTTTTGCCTTGTAGCCTGAAACAGCATGGGGGTTCACCTCCGGCACTATCAGAGGGACCTCTGGATCCATGCGCCATGCGTTCGAGTTGTCCACAGCTACCGCGCCGGCCTTGGCAGCCGAAGGAGCAAAGGTGAGGCTCCTGTCTCCACCGGCAGAAAAAATTGCGATATCAATACCATCAAAGGAGTCGTGATCAAGCTTCCGGACCCGCACTTTCTCTCCCTTGAATAGAAGTTCCTTTCCTTCAGAACGTTCAGAAGCCAAAAAACGGATCTCTCCCACAGGAAAATTCCGTTCCTCCAGGACCTTTATCATGGTCTGACCGACCGCACCGGTCGCACCGGCTACTGCAACATTAAAAGTCTTCGCCATAACTTCTCTCCAATCACTAAATCACCAATTCTCCAAAATCCTGTCTATTTCTGTAACCGTTTACGGGGTTACAACGCCAGTTTTACCGCAACCCACCGAGCTGTAAACGTTTACAGGGTACTGCAGATGCGAGGCGTACGGGTATGCAGACGTACTCCCTTATACTCCAAGTGCCCAACAACAAAGCAGATGCGGTGCCCTGTGAACGCTTACTATTTTATTAATTCTTCCTTGCGTAAGATGGACAAAATCTCATTATCAGTAATGGTTGCTTTGCTGGGCTTGATATATATTGTCAATAAACGTACCTTTTCAATTTCATCTATGACATAGCTGATAACTCGATAACCGCTTCTCTTTCCTTTTGCAAGATCGGAACATCCAAGTCTAATTTTGTAAATTCCTTTGCCCAAAGCTTTCCCGCTCTTTGGGTTATGCTTAAGCGTTTTGCCCAAAATTTTTAAGTCCTGAGGGATATGATGGTATTTCTTTTGTAAAATTTTTACCTGGGTCTTGAACGTTTCCGTTGGAATGATTTTATAGCTCATTTAAAAATCCTTCTAACGATTGCTCTTCAATTTCCCCCTTTTTTTGTCTTTTGACATCACGACATGACTGTTGCAAGTCCATTAAAATTTGATGCTTCTCTCGAAAGGCTTCCAATTCGTCTGTTACATCCTTCCAAACCTGAAATGGTAAAATCACTTCCTGCCTTTTACCTTTTTCGTCCGTTATATACTTAACATCTGCGGTGATATCTCCCAGCATTATCTCCTCCTGTTTTTTATGGGTTATGTGTTTATATCCATAAACGGATCTCTCCAACAGGAAAACTGCGTTCTTCCAAAACCTTTATCATGGTCTGACCAACAGCACCGGTGGCACCGGCTACTGCAACATTAAAAGTCTTCGCCATAACTTCTCCACAATCACTAAATCACTAAATTCTTCATCACCAAATCCCCTACCTCGGTCGTGCTGTAGCCCATCCTGCCGGCAGAAAGGCTCTTCATGTCCTGGCTGACCACCTTCTTAACTGCTTCTTCAATAGCCTTTGCGGCCTCGATCTCGCCCAGGTAGTCCAGCATCATCTGGCCGGCACATATGGCAGCCAAGGGATTGATTACATTTTTCCCCGTATACTTGGGGGCCGAGCCGCCGATAGGCTCGAACATGGAAACGCCTTCAGGATTAAGATTACCTCCTGCGGCAATCCCCATGCCTCCCTGTATCATGGCCCCAAGGTCCGTAATGATATCCCCAAACATGTTGTCAGTGACTATTACATCAAACCATTCAGGGTTCTTGACCATCCACATGCACGTGGCGTCCACATGGGCATAATCTGTTGTAATATCAGGGTACTCCCTGGCCACATCATAGAATGTGCGTTCCCACAGGTCAAAGGCATAGGTAAGGACATTGGTCTTTCCACAAAAGGTCAGTTTCTTTTTCTGATTGCGACGTTTGCAGTACTCAAAGGCAAAACGGATGCATCGTTCCACACCCTTTCTGGTATTGATGGACTCCTGAACAGCGACCTCATCCGGAGTACCTTTCTTGAGCGCGCCACCCGCCCCTACATATAGGCCTTCGGTATTCTCACGGACAACTACAAAATCTATATCCTCGGGTCCCTTGTCCTTGAGGGGTGTATCTACGCCGGGATAGAGGATAACCGGTCGAAGGTTTATATACTGATCCAGCGCAAATCGCAGGGCAAGGAGTATCCCTTTTTCCAGAATACCCGGCTTTACATCCGGGTGACCAATGGCCCCGAGATAAATGGCTTTGTATTGCTTGAGGTCTTCCACCGCTCCCTCCGGGAGGACCTCTCCTGTTCGCAGATACCGCTCTCCGCCATAATCATACCATGTGAAATCAAGCTTAAATCCGAAACGATCAGACGCGGCCTCAAGGACCTTTACACCCTCGGTTATTACTTCAGGACCTGTACCATCCCCAGAAATTACTGCAATTTTGTGTGTATTCATTATCTAAACCCTTTATAAAAAGAAAATGTTGAATGTTGAATGTTGAAT
>QNAY01000111.1 GCA_003645605.1 Thermodesulfobacteriota bacterium | reverse complement strand
TTAGAAATTAGGTAATGCACCTCTATATCTTTGTTTTTTTCCAATTTCCAGTTTCAAATTTCACTGCCAAAATACAAGACCAACAAAGCGTAAACTATTTTTGACTTGTCGTGAAGCATGTCCTAATTTCAAATTTCACTGCCAAAATACAGGATGAACAAAGTGTAAACTACTTTGAGCTTGCCATGAAGGATGCCCATTAGGGCATCCTTCATTTTGTAGTTTTCACTTTTTCAACATAGACGAATGCCAGCCGTTAGGCAAGAACTTTGTATAAAAACAGGGTGTTAAGCTAAAAGCTAACGGTCAATTCCTGGCCCTTTTTCTGGAGATACGGTAGGCATGGCCCTTGCTCATCCTCTTTCCCGCCGCAGGACCCTGGCAAGGGATTCAATGCGAGGATCTTCCATGAGGACTTCAAGATCAAGCGGGAGCTTTCTACGCCAGTTTGGATACTGTTCCGTCGTCCCGGGGAGATTAACCTGTTCTAACTGACCAAAGACATCCTCAAGCTGGAACATCAAAATCTTGGAATGGGTACGGGCCAGGTAGAGATGAATAGCGTTTACCAACTCAGCAGTCATCTCCGGGGCCAAGGCCGGATCCACCCCTATACCCTCCGGTAGCATATCTTGGCGCTCAAGGGCGATAAGGAGACGGGCCCGGTCCTGCGCCCTGATCACGATCTGGGCTTCCCGCAAAGAATCTTCCGGAAAAAGACCCAGATCGGTCCTTACCGCTAGATCCCGTCCCCGCCAGTATCCGGAAAGGGTAGGAAGATCGTGGGTGCTCACGGCCACCAGGGCCTGATCGGGGTAATCATGAGGAACCTTGAATTTCCCATCTGCTTCCCTTTCGAAGTAAAAGAGCCTATAGGACAGTATGCCCATGGATTTCAGGGCATTGCGCACCTCATCCGGTACCGTGCCGAGGTCCTCGCCGATCACGAGGCACCTGTTTCTCTGGCTTTCCAGGGCCAGGATTCCCAGAAGGTCTTCAAAGGGGTAATGAACATAGGCCCCTTCAGACGGCTTGCTTTCCTGCGGCACCCAAAAGAGCCTCATGAGTCCCATCACATGGTCAATCCTTAGGGCTCCTGCGTAGCGCATGTTGGCACTGAGAGTGGCGATGAACGGGGCATAAGCCGCCTCTACAAGCCTGTCCGGGATCAAAGGAGGGAGCCCCCAGTCCTGACCGTTGAGATTAAAGTCGTCGGGAGGGGCCCCGATACGAACGCCAAGGGCATATAGATCCTGATGGACCCAAGTCTCCGCTCCTGCCGAGTCAACACTGACGGCCAGATCTTCATAGAGCCCTACCTTGAGATCCAGTTCCATTGACTGCCGTCCGACCGCACCAAGTTGCAGATCCGTTTGCCATTGAAGATATTGGAAAAATTCAACCCGTCCCTGGTGTGTTGATGCAAATTCGGCCACCGCCCGGGACTTCGGATTACGATAGGTCTCTGGCCAGGCCGGCCAGCCACGGACCCCGGGGGCCTCTTGGTGAAAGTATTCTTGAAGGGCCTCAAAAAGTCCATAGCTGTGCAGCTCCTCGCCTCCCTGGTCTTGAAAGGACCGAAAGGCTCTGCATCTTTCGTCCTTGTGCTCCAGATGGTGGGTACGGAAATGTCTGTAAAGTATTTCCAAGACAGGGCGTTTCGCTGCGGTCACCTCAGTATAGTCCACAAACTCGCCTTCCCTGATGGAGACAAGCCTGGCCTGAAATTCCGGATTCTTAACCATATCCCGTGCTTCATCGCATTCGGAAAAATCCGCTATGGCTTCCACGTCCAAATAGAGATGATTTATGAAAAGCCTGCTTGACGGGCTGTAGGGACTTGCATATCCGGGGTCTTCCGAAAACAAGGCATGCAGGGGATTGACACCGAGGATGCCTGCACCCATATCGGCACAGCATGAAACAAGGGTCTTGAGGTCCGTCAAGTCCCCGATACCCCAGTTACGTATGGAACGGAGGCTATAGAGCTGTACTGCAGGTCCCCAGACACGTCTCTCCTTGAGCCCGTAAGGTATGTAGCAAGTACTGGGAGCAACGATGAGTCGCATGACCCCTGAGAGCCCTCGCCCTCCTTCCACCTGACGAATTTCCAGTTGATGATATCCAGGGCTGGGCGTCATCGGGAGAGAGAGTATGCACTGGACATGGGTTTCCCCCTCCACCTCGCCGCGGTGTTTCACTTCCAGCTCTTTGGGCAAGAAAGTATCACTGTGATAATCTCCGCCCTCCTCCCTGAGTGACCATTCAAATCCGTTTCCGGTATCCGTCTCAGGAAGCCTGACCGTGACCCGGACCGGAGACTCAGTCTCCCTCACAACCAGGACAGGGTCCAGCAAACGCCGCCAGAGAAAAGCTTTCTTCTCGACCAGGGCGGAACGGACAGAGGCTTCGTCATCTACCGGCAGACCCATGCCTCTCAACAGACCCAATTTGGTCTTCTCAGAGACCTGATGAGTTCTGCCCCAGATATCGTGATATTCGGGTCCAATCCCGCAAAATTCAGCCAGTTGATCAAACACATTTTCGTTCATGAGTTATCCCTCAGCAACAGATAATGGTCGGTCCAACTGCAATAGGAAAATCACAAGCCCAACAAAGTGTAAACTACTTTTGACTGTGCGGTTAAGAAATTATTCAAAATCAATCACGAAGGTACGAAAGCACGAGAAAAGACATAAAAAAAGATGAACGTCCAACATCGAATGAAAAACGAATATCCAATACCGGACATTCAACGGCTATTTCAATGAAGGCTCACTTGAAATCCTTTTCGCCAAAGACATCGGCTTGATATACCTCAACATTGGTCGCTGGGTCTTTCCAGGCAGTTGCCGGCATGCCGCCTTTGACACATAGGTATTCGAGGAACTGTTCCTTGTCCGGCAATTGTTCCCAGATCTGGGGGAGGAAGGTCGATCTGTGCATCCCACGAGACAGAATTACTCCATGAATATTTGGTCGAAGCTGACGCTTCAGGTCGTCTCCGTCCTTGAAATCAAGTCTTTCCGGTACAGATAGGACGCTCACCTCAATATCTATCTCAGACAGCTCCTCTGCACTCAAGCGCGGGAATCTTGGATCTTGGAAAGCCGCATTTTGGGCATTTTTTTCCACGCATTCAACAAGGGGACATACAGGCTCTATGGTTCCGATGCATCCCCGGAGTTGCCCGTGTTTATGTAATGTGACAAAACAGCCCCTGTCTTCTTTCAGAATAGAAGAAGGCCCCGGCCTTTCCACCTTGACGCCATTCACAAGCTTTGCCTCAATGGCGGAGCAGGCAAGCCTGAGAAGGGCCTTTTTATCCTGGGCAGATATGGATTCCTTCATTTTTTTTAACTCCTTCTTTTTATCCACAAAGGCAATACTCGCATATCCCACAACATTGTCCTTGCCTCCTGCAGTGTCGCCGGAATTTTTATAATCGATCAATTTTGCATCCCAGTTCTTAATTTCGGCAATATGCATCAGAGTCATAACCGCCTGCTTACCGCAGGCCTCGCACAGCGGCATACGGGAAAACTCTGCATTGGTGATGGCACTGGTGCATATCCGGTCCATGGAAACCGCCCTTTCGTAAGGATAGTAGTGGGAAAGATCCGTACTTGCCACTATCAGTGTATTGTTGTCAATGTGTGGAGCAAGCGCTGAGGCAAGGGCCTTGGGATCTCCGCTGTTTATCAGGATCGGCACAATCTCAAAGTCCTTCAGCATCACCTGTAGAAAGGGGAGTTGGACCTCAAGGGAATGTTCCATCTTGTGAACTTCAGGGACAGATTCGAAGATGGGCGGTTTCCTTAGCTTGAAAGCAAGTTGTGCCAGCCGGACATTTCCCATGGGAGTTTGATAGGCTGTCACTGAAGGAATGGACGGCCCTAAGGGAAATCGATGACTCGGTCCAATGAGTATTACAGTCCTGGTGGAAGGGGCTATCTGCCTGTATCCTGCAGCAGCGATAATACCCGAGTAAATAAATCCGGCATGTGGAGAAACAAGACCCCGGATTGTTCCCTGAACATCAAGACCGGATGCATCTCTTAAAAGGGTCCTGACTGTCTTACCAAGCTCTTCAGGGTCATTCGGGTAAAACCGGCCGGCGACCGCCGGTGGCCGTATTGTTTGACTTGCTTCGTCAGAGGCGAATGAGGGTTCCATAGGCCAGCCAAAGAATAATGCCAATACAAATGCCATAATTGCAGTTTTGGTCTTTTTCATCAATCCCACCGGCCACTGATTGAGGTCCCACAGAACTTGCATTTTCCGTGTTCCACATGGTTTTCCAGCAGCGTATAACCCCTTCTTTGAATCACCGTGCGCTTGCAACCAGGGCAAACAGTCTTATCACATCCGCCGGGCACATTGCCGATGTAAACATAATGCAGTCCCTGCTTCAAGGCCACATCTCTGGCCTGTTCCAAGACCTCTACAGGCGTAGGTGGCAGATGGACAAGCTTATACTGGGGGAAAAATCGCGAAAAATGAAGGGGATATTCAGGCCCGAGGTTATCCACAATCCACCCGCACATCTTTTTTATCATTTCCATGTCGTCGGTATAGGTTGGAATGACCAGGTTGATAATCTCCATCCAGATGCCTCGCCGGTGCAGGGTCTTGAAGGTCTCAAGGACCGGTTCGAGGTGCCCGCCGTTCAGATCCCAGTAGATCTTGTCTGAGAAGCTTTTTAGATTGACACTGGCTGCGTCGATCACATCACACAGCCTGTTCAGGGCGGCCTGGTTAATATACGCAGCGCTCACCCAGACATTCTTAATCCCCACCCCTTTCGCCTTTGCAGAAATATCGACCATATATTCATAAAAAGTTGTGGCCTCGGCGTATGTATAGGCAATGCTCTTGCATCTGTATCGCGAAGCCGTCAGAACTACTTCCTCAGGGGGCAGATTGTAATTACGGGTCTTGTCCGGGCTGGTTTGAGATATCTCCCAGTTCTGGCAGTTCAGACAGCGAAAATTGCATCCGGCTACTGCGAGAGAAAACGCCTTGCTTCCGGGATAGAAATGCAGAAGCGGTTTTTTTTCAACCGGATCAACATGTACCACGCAAGGGTTACCATAAGAGATGGAAAAAAGTTTTCCCTCGATGTTGACTTTTGCGCGACACTTTCCGCGGTTGCCGGGCAAAATCACACATTCATGGGGGCATGTGCTGCACTGGACCGTGCCATTGGCGAGCTGTTTATAGAAATATGCTTCTTTTACATGGGGATCTGTTGAAGAAAAATAGTCTTTGGCCCGTGCACACTCCCAAGGAAACAGCAAAGTACCACAGGTGGCACAAAAAGCCGTCTTTATGAAATGTCTGCGGGTTGTTTTCATTTTCTCTGCCATATATTTAGTGCCTGAACGAAAACCACCTATTTGTGTCATTCCGAACGTAGCGAGGAATCTGTTGTTAGCTATAACATGTGGAATTTACAGATTTCTCCCTCCGGTCAAAATGACAACACAGGTGGTT
>QNAY01000110.1 GCA_003645605.1 Thermodesulfobacteriota bacterium | reverse complement strand
CCCTCTTTTTGTCATTTCGACCGTAGGGAGAAATCTTTAATGCCTGTATTTTCAGTACGATAAGATTTCTCGCTTTGCTCGAAATGACAGTTTTGGTTAGTTTTCGTTCAGACACTAAATAGATGAAGCGAAGCGATACCTTAACTTTAGGCACTTTAAACTTTAGTTCACTTTAGGCACTATTCCGGTTGCGGTTCCTTTGAGAGTTCTAATCGATACGTATGGCTACGTAACGGGTGAACTCGCCGTCCCGAATCCTGAAAAGGACGCTCTTGGTCTGTTTTGATTGTGCCAGGGCCTTTACAAATTCATCCATATTGTGAACCCGCTTGCGGTTCACCTCTTCTATCAGGTGTCCCGGGCGGATACCTACACGGGCTGCCGGGTTTCCCTGCTCTACCTCTGCCACCAAGACACCCTGGGATTCACGGTATCCGAATTGTTCTGCCAGCTCCGCAGTCAGATCCTGCACGACAAGGCCGAGTTTACCCAGGATCTTATGCTGAGCTGTCCCCATGGTCTTGCCGACAGGCTGTTCACCAATAGTGATTTGGAGAGTCTTGAGTTTTTTGTCTCTCAAAACCTCCATCTTTACCTTGGTTCCTGGTGAAGTCATGGCTATTTTGTTTCTGAGTTCCCCCAGGTCGTCAACCTTTTTGCCGTTCAGGCGGAGTATGATATCACCCTGTTTAAGATCTGCTTTTTCTGCCGGAGAGCCTTCCGAGACCTCGGCTACCAGCACACCCTCTGTCTTTTTCAGGCCAAAGGACTTTGCGAGTTCCTCATCTATATCCTGTATGACTACTCCGCACCATCCCCTGGTGACTTTGCCTTTTTCCAGGAGTTGATCCATAATGGATTTTGCCATGTTTATCGGTATAGCGAAACCTATACCCATATAACCGCCACTTCTGGAGAATATGGCAGTGTTCATACCAACGGCATCTCCGTGGATGTTAACAAGTGGTCCGCCTGAATTCCCCGGGTTTATGGCAGCATCCGTCTGTATAAAGTCTTCATAGTCGTTGATACCTATGTGGCTTCTGCCCTTAGCGCTGACCACGCCTACAGTGACTGTCTGGCTGAGACCAAAGGGATTACCCATGGCTATGACCCACTCTCCCACATCAAGTTTGTCCGAGTCGCCCATGCGGAGTACAGGCAGATCTGTCGCGTCTATCTTTATTACTGCAACATCGGATTGTGGGTCCGTCCCTATCATCTTGGCTTTAAACTCCCTGCCGTCAGCCAGCTTTACCTTGATGAGGTCAGCATCTCCCACAACATGGTTATTGATGAGGATGTAGCCGTCTTTGTTGATAATAAAGCCTGAGCCCTGTCCTCTTTGTTGGAATTTCTTGGGCGTTCTCTGTTTTTGTCGAAAGTGGGGGCCGAAAAAACGCTCAAAAAACGGATCATTAAAAAAGTCAGAGGGGTCCTGAGGCTGAAGGGGCGATGCTGCGCCGCCTCTTTCCACTGTCTTTTCAACCTGGACAAAGACTACCGCCGGCATGGCCTTCTTAACTACAGCGGCAAAGGCCTTGGCCGTTTTGTCCAGCAGGGCTATGTTCTGATCATCAATATTTGATGCAAAACTGTTTGTGGCACAACTCAATATCATCAATATTGTTAACAATATTCTGATAAGGTTGAATTGTGTGAATATTTTCAGGTTGCTCTCTGGGTACATTTTTTTTTCTCCTTACTGATTCCGCTGAAAAATCCCAATCTGTGGCGCACGATTAAATGTTAAATTAAGGTATATTTTTTGGCATTCTTACTGTTTTTTCCCCATTCCTCCTGCAATTTCGCAGAATTCCTCTTTACTCATTATCTCTTCTACGAGCAGGCGCTCTGCCACCTTCTCAAGAGAGTCCTTGTGTTCTTCTATTATTTTTTGAGCCCTGGCATTTTGCGAGTTCAACAATTGTCGTACTTGCTTGTCCACTTCTGAGGCAAGTTCAGGGCTCAAAGGTTCTGTGGTCTGTGGGATACCAGGTACCTTTAGAAAAGGACTCGTTTCCCTGGAAAGGGCCATGGGTCCGATCTTTTCGTCCATTCCGAAGCGGCATATCATGCTTCTGGCTATTTCCGTAGCCATTTCCAGGTCATTCTGTGCCCCGGAACTCACCTCTCCCATAATTATTTTCTCAGCGGAGCGCCCCCCAAGGGATACACAGATCTTATCCAGGAGTTCGCTCTTGGTCATAAGGTACCGCTCTTCCTCGGGCAACTGAAGTGTATAGCCAAGAGCCGCCTTGCCCCGTGGTATGATGGAGATTTTGGCGACCGGCGCGGCATCGGGGCAATGAAGTGCGACAAGGGCATGGCCTGCCTCATGATAGGCAACGCGTTTGCGCTCTTTTTCCCCAAGCACCCGGCTTTTTCGTTCCGGGCCGGCAAACACCTTTTCAACTGCTTCTTCGACGTGGGCCTGGATGATCTGTTTTGCACCATGTCTTGCTGCAAGAAGGGCTGCCTCATTCATAATATTCGCAAGATCGGCCCCGGAGAACCCCGGTGTCCTGAGGGCAATGGTTTTAAGATCTATATCAGGAGCCAGGGGTTTGTCGCGGGAATGGACCTTGAGTATCGCTTCCCTGCCCAGCATGTCAGGGGCATCGAGTATTATCTGGCGATCGAACCTGCCGGGACGCAGGAGGGCCGGATCCAAGACCTCCGGCCGGTTGGTTGCGGCAAGCAGGATTACGCCCAGGTTGGGTTCAAATCCGTCCATTTCCACAAGGAGCTGATTCAGGGTCTGCTCCCTTTCCTCATGGCCGCCTCCCATCATTCCACCGCCACGGAATTTTCCTATGGCATCAATCTCGTCAACAAAGATTATGCATGGCGTGTTTTCCTTGGCCTGATTGAAGAGGTCTCTTACCCGGGCGGCACCGACGCCTACAAACATTTCAATGAATTCGGAGCCGGATATGCTGTAAAAGGGGACCTCCGCCTCGCCGGCCAGGGCTCTTGCAAGGAGGGTCTTTCCTGTACCCGGCGGACCCAAGAGAAGCACCCCTTTGGGTATCTTGCCCCCCAATTCCTCGAATTTCTTGGGCTCTTTCAGAAATTCCACTACTTCTTTCAGCTCTTCTTTGGACTCATTGCATCCGGCTACATCGTCGAATCGTACGCCGGTATCTTTCTCCATGGCAACCTTCGCCTTTGATTTGCCAAAAGAGAGAAGCCCTGCTCCGGGTTTTCCCATGCCCTTGATCAGCAAAAACCAAAGCCCGACCCAGAAAAGTATCGGCAGGATTGTACCCCAGAAGAGCTGATCAAGGATACTTTTCCGCGCTCCTGAATAATCAACCCCTTTGGCATCCAATTCTTCTACAAGCTTGGGGTCATCAACTCTTAAAGTACGAAAAAGCACCAGATCGCCTTTTTGCTCAGTCAGTTTCCTGAGCCGGCTAAAAAGTTCCTGCAGGGAAAGCTGCTTTTCCTTTGCCAACGGGGCATTATCCATGATCTTTTCCTGCTCCAGCCCCTGAAGCTTCATCTGTAATCTCTGAAGGCCGGCTTCGCGTCCGGTATAAAGTATTCCCCGGATTTCTTCCTGATCCATGCGGATTTCAACAATTTTTCCTTCCCTTAACATTCTTTTGAACTGGGAATAGGAAACCTCTCTTGTCTGCATGTGAATCCACAGATTCGGCAGACTGAAGATAAGAAGAAGCCCGACCATCCAATAGATAGCGGAAAATATTAGTCTGCGGCGTCCTTTATCCATGAACTGTATGGTAGAAACTGATCAAGGAGGTGTCAAGAAAAGATGAATGTCGAAAGGCATCCTTCATTCATCAGTTGCCGATGTCGGAACTGGAAATTCGAAATCAGGTAACGCATTTACATCTTAGCGTTTTCCCCAATTTCTATTTTCCAGTTCCCCATTTCATTGCCAAAATACAAGATCAACAAAGTATAAACTACTTTAGACTTGTAGTGGCGGTTGAAACCCTGCAAAAGCCTGTCGGCTGCCAGGGAGTGTGAACGGTTACGCTCCCCTAATTTTCCGGAGGGGCCGTGCTTTCTTGTGGTTTATCCTCAGGTTTATCCTCAGCGATGAGATCTTTGTTGACCTTTACCGGATATTTGGTCTTTAGTTTTTCAATGAGCGCATCTTGTAACTGTTGTTGTTTTTCCTTTTGGAGCGTCTGTCTTATCTGGGCCTGAACCTCCGCCAGAGTTTTTGTGCTGGCTGCTTTTTTCTCTTGAACTTCGATAATATGGTATCCGAAGTTAGTCTTTACAGGGTCACTCACCTCACCCGGCTTAAGAGAAAAGGCTGCGGACTCGAATTCAGGTACCATGCGCCCTTTGGTGAAAAAGCCCAGATCACCGCCCTTGTTTTTAGAACCCGGATCATCTGAATACTTCTTTGCAAGCTCGGCAAAGTCTTCGCCGTTTTCCAATTTTTTCTTGATGTCCTTGGCCTTTGATTCGGTTTCTTCCCACGCCTTTTCATCCGCCCCTTCCGGGACCTTCAGCAAGATATGACGGGCCTTCGCAGACTCTGGATTGGTAAATTCCTCCACATGGCCTTTATAATAGGTCTCGATTTCGTCATCAGTTATCTTGGCCTTGCCCTCTATCTCCCTTTGCAGGAATTCCTGGGCCAGAACGGCGTTCATGATATCCTCTATCTTGGACTGGATTTCAGGGTCTTGATCCAACTTTTTATCTCTGGCTTCTTGGGCTATAAGAGTGATATCTACCCATCTGTCCAGAAATTGCTCTTTCAACTGGGGATTCCTAAGCAAAGCCATCTGCAACTGAGGTGGCAGAGACTGGATCTGAGTCTCAAATTCTTCAAGGGTGAGTTTGTAGGAACCTACCTGTGCAAGGATATTCTCCTTTTTATCAGATGCAAGGGTGTTGCTGCAAAAGCCAAAAATGAAAGAAAATCCTACCAATGCCAAGAACATTTTAAAAGTAAAACTGCGCGAACTAACTAGTTTCATTCATTTCTCCTTTAATTGTGTGCCGCAGATTGGATTTTTTCAGCGGAATCATAAACTATCTTTCATCAAGCGCTTAGCTATTTCAATATCGTATAGATGAAGCGGGGGCTTTCCCCTTCCATCTTCCTTATAGAAATCGGCTGCCTGCTGAATTGCAGGCCATTCAACCCAGCCATGATCATCCCACATGCCGGGATCATCCGCATTCCACATCCTGAATTCTATATCATCAGAGCCGGATCGAATATACATGCGGATCTTTTTATTTTCAATGATTGGATGGTAATATAGTCCTAATTCATCCTGCACAGCTTTCTCCTGAAACATGTTTATTTGTTAGCAAAAGCATAAGCTAAACTTTTGTATCCCAGCGGTCAATACTTGATATCCATAGAGGAGAAAAAAATTGTCTAATGCGTATTCAGCAAAACAGAGGGTTTTGCTGGAACCTCTTGCTACGAGGAACTTGAGACTCCCCACATTAAGAGGTAAGGAACGTACAATAAATAACTTGAACAAATTAATGTTTTTTTTGCCGTCTTCTTCGTTGCTCGTCGATCACATAACCCGTTATGCTCGCTCCTCGCGCCTTGAATACAACAAAAAACCCT
>QNAY01000109.1 GCA_003645605.1 Thermodesulfobacteriota bacterium | reverse complement strand
ATTCAGCATTCAGCATTCACAATTCAGCATTGTCTGTAAACGGGTGCATAAGATGCGGGACAACAGATGGCATCGACAACCAAACAGGAATACTGAGCCCTTGGCAATTCGACCTTTTTCAGATTTGGGACAATTGATCTCAAAGGCTAAAAAGCACGCACTTTTAACAAAGGAGAGCTCTTCAGCCAATAATAGACTTTCGAATTGTCCGGAGATGGAACCCTCATTGCCGGAGCTGACTCATGAATATCAAGAAACAAAACTTTTCCTCCAGGCAACAACAGACGTAAAACCGTTGGACTCGACCAAAATCAAGGAGGCCCCGAATCCATCTCCGAAGAAATTCGCCCTTATGCATGAGGATGAACAAACATTGATATTCAAGGAGCTTAAGGCCCTTGTTGATGGCAAAAAGCCTTTCCCTGTTCATCACGCTCCTGAATATGTGGAATGGACCTGGACCGGTGATAATCCTGAACTTACGAGCAGACTTCACAAGGGGGCCTTTGCAGTTCAGGCCTATTGTGAATTGCATGGCATGGACTCAGTCGCGGCCCTTTCAGCATGTGAGGATTTTCTTGCCCAGGCCCTTTTAGAGAACAAGAGATGCGTTGCCTTTGTTCACGGAAGGGGACTATCATCCCCAGGGAAACCCGTCCTTAAGGGAGTCGTGATAAAATGGCTCACCAACGGGCCCTACAGGCGCTTTATTCTGTCCTTTAGCAGCGCGCCCATCTGGGATGGCGGTGCAGGCGTTACCTATGTGCTTCTGAGAAGGCGTTCGGCAAAACGCAGACGCAAAAAAACAGGCAGGAAGGTATGGTGATGTCCCGTAGTCACAAACCATGCGGATTCTTCGTTGTGGTGGAAGGTATTGACGGCACAGGTAAGACCACGCTGGCCCGCAATATATACCTTCGTCTTAAAAACAAAGGATTTCCTGCCATCTTCACCTTTGAGCCCACAGACGGTCCTTGGGGGAAAAAGTTGCGCCGGAGTTTTTCCGCACCCGGGCGGCTGACACCGCAGGAAGAGTTGGAACTTTTCCTCAAAGACAGAAAAGAGCATGTGGAAAAGATTATCCGTCCGTCTCTCGAACAGGAAAAAATCGTTGTCTGCGACCGCTACTACTTTTCTACAATGGCATATCAGGGGGCCAGGGGTCTTGATCCGGAAGCAATCAGAAAAACAAATGAGACATTTGCGCCGATGCCTGATCTTGTACTCCTGCTGGAACTTGATCCGGAAGCGGCAATTAAGCGGATAAGGGAAAGCCGTGGCGAGGTACCTGACAATTTCGAACAGCTTGCATATCTGAAAAAAGTAGCCGGCATTTTCAAGAGCCTCTCCGACCCCTTTGTAGTACGTATTGATGCCAGCCTTCCCCCGGAGGAATTGCTGAACTCAGCGTGGGACAGGATGTCAGATTTGAAATTAGAAATTAGAAATTAGAAATTTGGGAAAGATAAGACGAGTTGGCATCCTTCATTCACCAGTTTACACTTTTTTGAAAAAGAGTGTATTGTCGAATTTGATGCCGATGTCGAAACTGGAAATTGGGGAAAACACAAAGATGTAGATGCATTACCTAATTTCCAATTTCCAATTTCTATTTTCCAATTTCAATGTTCCGTGAACGCTTACGAAAAAAGACTGCCTACGCATAACACGTGTCTCCCAGTCCATTAGCCCTGCTGCTTCTCCCATTCGGGCTCGGAATCGTTGCTGCCCACACTGGATATCCGGAGTTGTCCGGCTGGTTTCTGTGCATCATTGTCGCATTCGGATCCGGATTGCTCCTGTTTGGTGCATGCTCAAAGGGTGCATCCAAGGGGATTTTAAGAATCCTTTTACCTTGGATCGGCGCAGCCCTGGTTCTTTTTTCCATGGGGTTTTGGCATCTGGATTTGTCCTGCAGGTCCATGGAGGACAAATCTCAGGATCTTCTCAGCCTTGCAAACACACCGGGAAAACACATAATCACCGGCCAGGTGATACGTGCCCCACTCCCTGCAAATGATGGAGTGAGGCTTTTGGTGGCTGCTTATGAAAGTCACACCCCTTCAGGCGATCTTTCTGTTTCAGGCATCATGGGCCTCACGGTACTGGGAATACGTGTCCAGGACGTCTCTCCGGGAGACTGGATACGTTTTGCTGCAAGCCTTCGTCCTGTAAGAAACTTCAAGACGCCGGGGGCCTTTGATCAGGAAAACTGGTTGGCCATAAGGGGAGTGATGGTAAAGGGTTTTGTAAATCATCCCATCAGGTTTTCCCAAGTTGGGCACAGCCAAAGCTCAAGTGACATGTCTTTGCCCCGGTACTGGCTGGAATCAGGACGGAGAGCAATCATGCTGGGCATAGACCGCTGTCTTGACGGACCTGCCAGGGGTATTGCCATGGCCCTGTTACTTGGCGAGAGGGCATGGTTATCCAAAAATCTCAAAGAGGCGTTTGCCAGGGCCGGAATCGGCCACCTGCTGGCTGTATCAGGCATACACATGGCCCTGGCCGCCCTGTTAATCGGCGGTCTTGCAAGGGCCTTACTTCTCAGGTCGGAGTGGATTACACTCAGGTTCCCTGTGAAGAAAATTGCCACATCCCTGGCACTGATAGGGGCGGTGACTTATGCGGGTCTGGCCGGTTTTTCACCTTCTGCCGTGCGGGCGATGGTAATGATCCTTGCATTCGGTACGGCCTTTCTGATTGACATGCCGCAGACACCTCTTAATTCTCTTGCCCTGGCAGCATGGGCTTTGCTCATTTTTAATCCCTTGTACCTTTTTGGCATATCTTTTCAGCTCTCCTTCACGGCAGTCTTTTTTCTGATCATATTTTCTTCATACCTGAGATCAGTGCCAAAGGAGAAAAAAAAGGATGGTCAAAAGACTTTTTGGATCTATATAAAAGGCTTTATCCTGGTAACTCTGATTGCGACACTTGCTACAACACCTTTTGTGACATGGCACTTTCAGCGGGTATGCCTTGTGGGATTACTGACCAACCTTTTGGTAGTGCCGGTGACGAGTTTTGTCATTCTCCCCGGTTTGTTGTGTGGAACAATCCTGCTGCCCTTCTTCCCGGAAGTGACATCAGGCCTATGGCAAGGGGTGGGCTGGTTTTTGAATTATCTGGTTATTTTCATAAATTTTGTTTCAACATGGAGCTGGTCTGCTATATGGGTCCCAAGGCCAAGTGTTTTGCAGATATCTCTTTTCTATCTTTTTCTGGGATCTGTTGCCTTGATGAAACAATGGAAGATTTCCAGGGCCTTGGCCGTAATGCTCTTTGCTCTCCTTTTGTCAGCTTCTGCATACAGGGAGTGGGACCTTTCCCATCAGGAAAGCCTGAAACTTCACGTGCTGGATGTTGGCCAGGGGACATCACAGGTAGTGGAGCTTCCGGAAGGGAAGCTCATGGTAATGGATGGGGGAGGTCTGAGAAGCCCGTATTTTGATACAGGAGAAAGGATAGTCGCGCCGTTTATCAGACACCTTGGTTATAGAAAAATAGACGTTATTATACTGTCTCACCCTGAGCAGGATCACATGGGCGGTCTTGCCGCCCTTGTGAGGCAATTTCCAGTGGGAGAACTCTGGACCAATGAAGATATTTCAAAAAATTATTCCTGGAAGCAACTCCTTGAGGCCTGTGCCAGGCGCGGGGTCAGGCACAGAGTGTGGCGAAAAGGCGGGACGGAGTATGTAGGAGACGTTATGGTAAAGGTCTGGCCTTCCACTGGGTGCGAGGGTGCCTGTGGCCGTAATGGCAGATCACTGGTGGTTGAATTGGACTATGGAAAGCGCTCGATACTCCTTACAGGGGATATAGGCAGGACCAGGGAACAATGCCTGTTGAAAGATGGACTTGGGCCCGTTGATATATTAGTTGTGCCGCATCACGGCAGCAAAACATCCAGCAGCAGTGAATTCGTTGGGCAAATTCGACCTGAAATAGCGATTGTGCCTGTGGGGTGGAGGAATAGTCTGAAACTTCCAACCCCTCAGGTCCTGGAAAGATACAGGAATACCGGAAGTAATCTCCTGAGGACTGATCTTGACGGGACAGTTAGTGTTGAAACAAATGGTGATGAGATCTCGGTTGATACTTATCTGGCTCACAATTTGTAAATTTGGTCAACGTCCTTCACGACAAGTCAAAAGTAGTTTACACTTTGTTATGTTGGAAACTGGAAACTGGAAACTGGAAACTGGAAATTAGGTAATGCATCTACATCTTTGTGTTTCCCCCAATTTCCAATTTCCAGTTTCGACATCGGCAATAAATTGACAGAGACAAAACCAAACAAGGATTCAGGGCTTAAGACAGCACGACGAAGGGCAGCCTTTTCTGTGGGGCTGAATTTCTTGCTCGCTGTGGTAAAAGGCCTGGCAGGGGTTTTTGCAAACAGCACGGCCCTGATTAGTGATGCCATACACTCTGCCACGGACGTACTCGCTTCCGGGGCAGCGTATGTCGGCCTCTGGGTGGCCGGGAAACGCCATCCCTCATTTCCTTACGGTCTTTACAAGGCGGAGACCGTGGCCACACTGGTGATCTCTATGGCTGTGCTGTTGGCAGCCTATGAGATTGGGCGAAACGCAATATTCGGCCCTGACAGAATCCCGGATGTCTCTCTGGCCCTTCCGGTTGCTGCGGGTTCTCTGGTGGTGTCGTGGCTGTTTGGTTTTTTCCAGCTCCGTGCCGGTAGAAGGCTGAATTCTCCCGCCCTGATTGCGGACGCCAGGGATTATCTGGCAGATAGTCTTTCTACAGGAGTGGTGCTTGTGGGTCTGATAGGCGCCCATTTCGGATATGCTCTGGATAGATGGGCAGCAGCCATTGTGTCTATTTTTGTCTTCAGGTCTGGTGGACAGCTTTTGATAATGGCATTAAAGGACCTTTTAGACGCCTCAATAGACAGGGACACAGAGCGGGCCATCATAAAGCTGGTGGAGTCCCATCCACTGATTTCAAAAGTTGAGCGCTGTCTCAGCAGGACTGCCGGCGGGCGTTTTATTGTGGATCTTGACGTGGTTCTCGGAACCAAGTCACATAAGATTGCCGACCGGGTATCAAACAGCCTGGAAGAGGACATATTGAGTCAGTTTCCAAGGGTGGTTATGTCAAGAATAAGGCCCCATTACGGCCAGTCCCCTATTTTACATTCTGTTATGCCCGTTACCAGTCCGGAAGGAAAGATGGCTGAAAATATTGCCAAGGCTCCATGGTTCCTGATCGAGACAAAGGAGCGAGAAACAGGAAAGGTCCAGAAACGGGAATTTATAGAAAACCCTTACTGGCGTGAAGAACGTAAGCGCGGATATCTGGTGGGGAAATGGTTACTCTCCCTTAAACCGGATCAGATTACAGTGGCCAGCAAGCGTGAAGGTACAGCAATAGCCTTGTTGAAAGAGGCCGGAGTCGAGATAATCAGACCTTCAGGATAAGCTGGGTTAGGATGGTTTAATAAATGGTAAGCGTTCACGCCCATATTGTCATTTCGACCGAAGGGAGAAATCTTAAATGCCCATGACTGTGACATATTATGTGTATCTGCTAACAAATTGGAACAATAAAGTGAT
>QNAY01000108.1 GCA_003645605.1 Thermodesulfobacteriota bacterium | reverse complement strand
GCCCAGCATCAGACATACATCCGGGGTCCAGGGCAACTCTCTCTGAAAAAAATCTACAGTCTCCTCGACTGCTGCAACATATTGTTCCATAAACATTTATCCATAGAAGACGGAAAGAAAAAAGTCAATGTGAATTACCCAAACTCACGAACCACTTGCGAAATGCCAGGTCTTGTCCTATAGCTGCCATGTAGCCGTTTACGGCTTGAAATTGGAAATCGGAAATCGGAAATCGGAGCGCATCCTATGCCAGACCTTGGTTCGGCCATAGATCTCTACCAGACCGCAGGCAGCCTCCTGATCTATCTTCTTCTCATTGCTGCAGCGGCCTTGGCGGTCTGTATCCCATGGCAGAAAAAACAGCCCGGCGGAAAACCTGAGCGCGTTGCATATTTCCTGATATTAGGCATTTCGGCTTTATTGGCAGCAGGATCGGTCCTGGTCATGTGGTTCCATTGGGAAATATACCAATATGTGGTCCTGCGCCTTCCAGAAAACCTGATCCATGAAATCAATCGATGGCTGGCAGCAGCCAATAGCCGTTCTTCCTATACACTCCCCCTGTATGATCCGGCATCACCGCCCAGATATGTCCTTCCCTTCTGGCTGGAAAATGAAAAGTATCTTTTCTGGTTCCTGGCCTATGCAGGAATGGCCTTTTTCGCCTGGCGCAGGCTGAGCCAGCCAATTTTTCGTATCCTGCTACAGGTCCTCCTTGTCGTACAGGTGGCTGCGCTCTGCCTGGCCTGTAATCCCTTTCACCAACCTCTTCCCCGCTTTTTTCAAGAGATCGGTCCCTGGTTTTCACCCCTGGCTCCTATGTCGCGTCTCGGTCTATTCATGCAGTTCTATCCTAAGCTTATCTTCTATTATAATGCGCACTACATGTGGATTCACCCGCCTCTGCTTTTTCTTGCTTATGCCGGTCTTACTGTCTTTTTCGCAGCCTGCACGGCCATGCTATGGACCGGAGAGACGGCCTGCGAGACCATGGCCTATGCCCATGCAAAGGCCAGCTACCTTTTTCTGACATTAGGTATGCTCCTCGGATACCCGTGGGCCCTTCAGGCCTGGGGACCAAACTGGTGGTGGGATCCAAAGGTCGCAAGTTCCCTCATGATGTGGATAGTTTTTTCAACTTATCTCCATGCCAGGCTATACCTGTCCCGTCGAGGGATGTGGGGTTTTGTAGGGGGTCTTGGTATCCTCTGTTTTTGTGCCATGCTCTTTACATTTATGGCATCTTTTTTCTTTCCGGGAGAGCATACAGGACAATAAAATGCGGCGATTTAACTACGACTTTTTTCTTATCCTGATCACAGTAGTAATCCTGTTTCTCATCTCCCTTCTGTGCATAGGAGGCATGTTCTACTACAAGTGGGCAGAGCTCCAGAACGTGGCTCCGGCAATCAAAATGGCCTTTCAGGAACAGATGAACAATCTCCTCGCTCCATTCCTCATAGCCCTCCTCCTGACTCTTGGACTCTGTATACCCAAGCGGCTATTTCCTGCGAACTGGCTTTATGTCTTTATTATACTGTTGGGGCTTACCGGTCTGGGTTCGGCTTTGGTATGGGGGTGGCATGAAGCACTGTTATGGATGCTTGTTATCTCAGCCGCACTACAGAGCATGGTCCTTATCCTTGTGGTGTCGGGCCAGCGCCTGAAATTCCTTTGTGAAGGGTATTGGAATCGCCTCGGCTCCTCTTTAATTCACATGGGTCTGGTCCTTTTCTGTATGGATTTCTTTTTTCTTAGCCACCGGGATTTGCACCTTGTTATCTTCTGGATCTCAGCCATATGCATCTTTATCGGAATGATTGTAATATTTTATGCCGAAGGCATGATGAAATGATCACCACTATTCTTCCCGCAGCGCTTCCACCGGGTCCATGCGGGCAGCACGCCTGGCAGGCAATACACCTGCAAGCAGGCCGATGGCTGCAGCCAGCACCTCGGCCAGAAGTATATAGAACAGGGGAGTGTGTACCGGCAGGGCCGGTACAAAGACACGGATAAGCTGCGCGCCGCCGGCACCCAGGGCCATTCCGGCCAGGCCACCAATGGCAGCCAGCACCACAGCCTCACTCAGGAATAGGATCAGCACCTGGATGCGCGTGGCCCCAAGTGCCCGTAGCAGACCGATCTCGGCAGTCCTCTCGTTGACTGAGATAGTCATGATAGTGAGTATACCTACGCAGCCCACAAGCAGTGAGATCCCGCCGAGTGCGCCAACTGCTACGGTCAGGACATCCAGCACCGACCGAGCACATCCAGCATCTGCTGCTGGGTGGTGATGGTGAAATCCTCCTTCCCATGGCGAGTCGTAAGCACCCTGCGAATTCCCGCCACCACCTCATCCACGGATGCGCCTTCGGAGTAAAGGATATCAATCTCCATCAGACCCTCCCGGTTGAAGAGCTCCAGGCCTCGGGTGGTTGGTATATACACTGTATCGTCCATGTCAAAGCCCAGGATCCGGCCTTTGGACTCCATAGTTCCGATAACGCGAAAACGGTCACCGCCGATACGGATGCGCTGCCCTAAAGGATTCGCCGAGTTGAACAGTTCTTTACGCAACTTACTGCCAAGGACGGCAAAAGCCCGTGGAGCGTCCGGATCGTCAGCAGGCAGGAACCTCCCTGTACTGACTTTAATACGAAAGGCAAAGGGCATCTCAGGACCGACACCATAGACCGTAGTACGGCGACGCTTCCTGCCACCCTCTATCTCGGCGTTTCCCCATATCCAAGGAATGACAGCGTTCACATGGGGGACCCTTCGCAGTGCCTCGGCATCACCGAGCGTCAGAAGGCGCACTGTCCCAAGGATGCCGAGCGGAGTACCCATAGTGGTTACACGTCCAGGGTTGATCCCGATCAAGTTGGTGCCGAACTGCGTGAATTCCGAGACCACAAAGCGATTCAGGCCCTCGCCGATGGAGGTGAGAAGTACCACCGCAGCAATCCCTACCGCTATACCGAGCCCTGTCAGGAAGCTGCGCATCCGTTGAGCCATGATGGAACCAGTCGTGAGTCGTATGAAATCTCTGATCAGCACTTGTGACTCACCATTTTCAGTAACCGTTCACGGAATTACAATACCCGTTTTACCGCAACCCACAGAACTGTGAGCGTTTACGGGGTGCTGCAGATGCGAGGCGGAGGGTACGCAGACGTACTCCCTGTACTTCAAGTGCCCGACAACAAAGCAGATACGGTGCCCTGTAAACGCTTACCATTTTCATTTGCGTGACAGTGCCTGCACAGGATCCAGACGAGCTGCCCGGCGGGCAGGGAGGACACTGAACGTCAGACCGGTAGCAATGGCCACGCTCAGTGCCGCCGCAATCGCCCACCAGGGTGTTCCGACTGTTAAAGCCGGATAGATTCGGCCGATGACCCAGCTCCCGATTATACCCACTGCCAATCCCAGAAAGGCGCCAATGAGAGACAGCACACCGGCCTCGGTAAGGATCAGTATCAATACCTGACGACGGTGTGCACCCAGGGCCTTAAACAGGCCTATCTCCGCGGTCCGTTGCGAAACGGCAATGAGCATCACATTCATGGTCAGGATGCCCGCAACGCCGAGACTGATGCCCGCAACGCCAGCAACAGTCAGTGTCAGGGCACGGAAGATGCGGTCAAAAGTAGCCAGGACTGCGTCCTGTGTGATCACAGTCACGTCTTCTTCTCCCTGATGTCGTTCACGAATGGTCGATAGAATATGTGTCTTGACCTGGGAAATGGTCTCCCTGCTTTTCGCTTCCACCAGTATGCGAAAAAGGGTGTTGGTATTAAAGAGCATTTGTGCAGAAGCCACAGGAAGAATCACCAGCTCCTCCACATCAAGGCCGATGGACCGTCCCTCTGAGCCCATGATACCTATGACGCGGCAGCGCCGGTCTCCGATGCTTATCATTTCTCCGGATGCCGGATGAGGCCCGAACAGCTCCTTGCGGACCTTGGACCCGATTACACAAAGAGGGGCCGCCAGTTCCGGATCGCCGGGCGGCAGGAAACGACCTCGGGCCATCTTCCAGTGGCGGATCGCCAGCAGCTCCGATGTGGAGCCGATCACCGGCACTTCGCGTTCACGCTGTCGCCATGAGACATGTACCTCCCCGATATTTATTGGGGCTATGCGCCGGACTGCAGGGTGGCGCGCCAGTGCCAGGGCGTCCCTGATAGTGAGGTCGCGCGGTGTCTCCCCGATGAATGTGGAAGGACCGGCACCTGCGGTCTCTGCGCGTCCCGGCAGGACGATCAGGAGATTGGTCCCCAGCGAGGCGAATTCGTTCACCACAAAGAGTCGCGCGCCTTCTCCCACGGCCGTGAGTATCACGACCGCTGCCACTCCGATGGACATGGCCAGCAGCATGAGCATCGTACGTACGCGGTTCCCCTGCAGTGCCCCGAGAGAAAAGCGTAAGACATCGCCAGGCCTCATGGCTTTTCCTATCCTGATATGTCGCTGGTGATCCGGCCGTCCACGAGGTGTATCTGGCGACGGGCACGGCCCCCGATCTCCGGATCATGAGTCACAATAATCAGCATGATGCCTTTCCGGTTCAAATGCTCCAGGATATGAACTACCTCTTTACCAGAAGCGCGATCGAGATTGCCGGTAGGCTCGTCAGCAAGCAGCACGGCAGGCTCCATAATGGTGGCGCGTGCAATGGCGATCCGCTGACGCTGGCCCCCGGAGAGTTCTTCCGGACGGTGACGGGCGCGCGCCTCAAGACCAACGGCCTGCAGCACGCGTCCCGAGAGGGCTTTCCTCTTTGCTGGGGGCACACCGGCCAGCACCAGCGGCAGCTCTATATTCTGCCTTGCTGTAAGACGCGGCACAAGATGGAAAAATTGGAACACAAAGCCGATCTTTTCCCGCCGCGTGTGGGCCTGCTGGTCATCAGTCAAAGAGGTGACATCCATTCCATCCAGCAGGTAGCGGCCGGAGGTAGACCGATCCAGGATCCCAAGGATGTTCAGCAATGTAGACTTGCCTGAGCCGGAAGGACCCATGATGGAAAGATACTCTCCCTGGCCTATATCCAGCATAAGGTCGTTCAGGGCATGGACCTTCTGCTCGCCGACCTGAAAGATACGGTGGACGTGCTCAAGACGTATCATCCCAGATTATGCACTTCAAATGCCGAAAAAAGACTTTTATTTAGAAAAATGAACATGTTATCTATCATCAAGGGTCACAGATCAATTCACCATTCAGGTGAATCGATGTCAGATTATATTTTTCGGCATTTGAAGCCGCAAGGGGCTGCCGATCTTGCCGAATCTGCTTTGTTGTCGGACACTTGAAGTACCCAAGTACGTCTGCATGCCCTCCGCCTCGCATCTTCGGCAACCTTGGCAGCTGCATAATCTGGAATTATTAGTAAACGCCTTAAAAATGTAACTTCTCAATAAGTCCTGGCAACTCCGATGCTTCTGTCAGCGTTTCTTTCTTATTCAGAGGATGCTCAGGTATATCAAGTAATGCTAACCGTGGCTGATGGAGATTATCTGCATAGCAGCCTACGGTAGTTTCTGGTAAGCGGATAAATCCAGATGGTTTTCTTGGGAAGCAAGGCTT
>QNAY01000107.1 GCA_003645605.1 Thermodesulfobacteriota bacterium | reverse complement strand
GAATTTTAATCTGCTGATTGGTGAGCATTCGGCAGAAAAAATCAAGATAGAACTGGGTGATGTTATACCTGAAGAACCTTATAAAGAGATGGAAATAAAGGGTAGAGATCTGGTATCAGGGGTACCCAAGACCATAACGATTAATTCGTCAGAAGTACGTTCAGCTATAACAGAACAGATAGACACAATAGTCGATACGGTAAAAAGCGTACTTGAGCAGACCCCTCCGGAACTGGCTGCTGATATCGTCGATAAAGGAATTGTTCTAACAGGAGGTGTGGCCTTGCTGAAGAATTTGGATAAACTCTTGAGAGAGCAAACAGATCTGCCTATAATTATTGCTGACGATCCTTTATCTTCCGTGGTTTTAGGTTCAGGCATGGCCCTGGACAATCTTGATATATTGAAAGAAGTTATGGTTCATTAATTCAGCCGGTTATATTTTTTTGTTGCATATCGATTGTGCCATTTCGTATCGGAAATCCCAAAAAACGCGTGACGGTATTTTTAGTCCTGGCCGTTGTGGTCTTTTTGATCTTTGTAGTGGTGGGCCTGCGTCTTGGTCCCCCTGCCGCTGTATCTCCAGTCAAATACTTTTTTGTGGACCTTACTGGCTATTTTCAAAAGGGCCTTTCCGGACCCTCGAGATGGGGAGGGAAATTATGGCGGTCATACCTGGCCCTTCAGGACGTTGAGTTAGAAAACAAGGTCCTTCGTCAAGAGGTGATCCAACTTCAAAAAGAAATTGGCCGGTATCGTGAGGCCCTTATTGCCAATGCCCGTTTCAAGAGGTTATTGGGAATAAAAGAGGATGTCGGCGCCACGGTAATAACGGCCAATGTGGTAGGGGTGGATTTGGCTCCATGGTTAGCCACAATTACTGTGGACCAGGGTCGCAAAGACGGGATAAAGCCGGGAATGGTAGTTATGTCCGGAGCGGGTGTTGTAGGCCAGACAATGGAAACTTCGCTCCATTTCAGCAAGATTTTATTGTTATCTGACTATAACAGCGCGGTTGCCACACTTATACAGCGCAATCGAGCCAGGGGTATTATAAAAGGTGCTGGGGAGGGACGATGTTACCTGGCCTATGTGGAAAAAGTGGTGGATGTCGAGGTCGGGGATAGAATTATTACATCCGGCACTGACCAGATTTTCCCAAAGGGACTTTTGATAGGAAAGGTCTCTTCTGTAACTGAAGGTTCTATTCCTGATCTTTTCCAGGAAATTACTGTAACGCCGGCTGTTGATCTCAAAAGAGTAGAAGAAGTGGTTGTTCTTGTTACAAATCAGCCCTTCGTGGAGTCACACCATTGAGAATAAAGCAATCAACAATCAACAATCCAATGAACGCTTATAAAAAAGCCTTGGTTGTTATTTTTTTGGGGTATGTTCTGCTTTTAATTGAAACGGCACGGGGCTTCCCGTTTCAGCTCGGGCAAATCCGACTGGACGGTTTGGTGCCGCTTGTAGCCTGGTACGGGTTTCAACATTCTTTACCCGGTGGTATCCTCACTGTATTGGGGTTAGGTATCCTCAGCGAGCAGATGTCGGCCATGCCTGCCGGCCTTTATGCTCTGGCATATACCGGTGAATACTTGATGATTCGGTATATCTTAAGCCATATAGTATGTGCTGCGGCATGGCAACAGATGATGCTGGTTTCGTTTTTGAGTATTGAGGTCGTGGCGGTCCTTTTGATCGGCAGTGGTGCTGCTGAACTCTTATGGCCCTGGGGGTTTGTCCAGGCCTTTCTCAATGGTGTTCTCGTCCCCTTCTGGTTTTTTATCTTTGATAAAGTGAATTCGGTTATTTCCCGTGAGGATATGTGGTGTGGAGTAAAAGAACACAGTGAAGTTTAAGGTAAAGACAATTTGGCGTGTCAAGCGCTTTGACAAGCTGGATCAGGAGGCAAACAAACGGAGATGTGATGTTGCCATTCTGATCATGTTTCTGTTCGTGGTTACATTTTGTGCACGTCTATGGCATTTACAGATTATACAGGGAAAGCATTTCAGGGAACAATCCGAACGGAATCGAATAAGATCTGTGCGTCTTCAGCCACCTCGTGGCAAAATTCTTGATAGGACAGGCCGTCTTCTGGCAGGGATAAAGCCTTGCTTTAATGTATGTCTTGTCAGGGAGGATGTGGGAGACATGGAAGCCCTCCTGGCCAAACTTTCTCCCTTGCTTGGGGAGACGGAGGCCGAGATTCGACCCCGTCTCGGTTCAGAGCAAAAAGGACCCCAATACGTACCCATAGTAATTAAGAGAGGGGCTGATTGGGAGACGCTTTCCAGAATTGAGTCCCGGCTTTTTAGCTTGCCTGGCGTGTTTATCGAGGTGACTCCAGCCAGGAAATATCCCTATGGTAGTATTGCCCCACATTTGCTCGGTTATCTCGGAGAAATCAGCCGTGAAGATATTGAAAAAGAACGTTATAAAGGCGCGCGTTCGGGTGATATGGTTGGGAAATGCGGGGTTGAGGAAAGGTTTGAAAATGATCTGGCAGGGATAAAGGGCCAACGCAGGTTAGAAGTGGATGCAGGGGGACGCCTGGTAAGAGTGATAGACGAAAAACCACCTGTTCCGGGGAAAGACCTGTATCTTTCCATTGATTTGGATCTTCAGCAGGCCTCGGAGGAGGCCATGAAGGGATATGTCGGAGCCCTTGTTGCCCTGGACCCTCAGACCGGGCGGATACTTGCCTTAGTGAGCAGTCCTGCTTTCGATCCGGATGCATTTGCTACTGGCATTAACAATGAGGAATGGAAGGCATTGAATGATCCTGTCTCAAGGCCTTTGCAAAACAAGGCCCTTCAGGGCAGATATGCTCCTGCTTCGACTTTCAAAATTGTGATGGCTGCAGCGGCTTTACAAGAGGGGATAGTTACAAAAAATACGTCGTTCAAATGTACGAGCCAATTCCGTTTAGGCAGAAGCGTCTTCAGGTGTTGGAATTGGCGTGGACATGGGCAGACTAATTTGTATAAGGCCCTGGTTGAGTCCTGCGATATCTATTTCTATCAGGTCGGTCTTAAGCTGGGGATTGATAAGATAGCAAAGTACGCCGATGCCTTTGGGCTGGGATCAAAGACAGGGATCGATCTTCCCAATGAGAGCAAAGGATTTATTGCTACGCCGGACTGGAAACTCGAAAGATATCAGGAGCCGTGGCAGGAAGGAGAGACCCTTATTACAGCTATAGGCCAGGGTTTTACTCTTGTAACTCCTCTGCAGATGGCCTGTTTGACTGCTGCCGTAGCCAATGGCGGTACCTTATATAGCCCAATTTACCTGGAGAAAATTACAGGACCGGATGGCCACATCGTCAAATCTTTTGAGAGTATTCCAAAGGATAAATTGCCGGTTTCTGAATCAAATCTAAGGATAATCAGGAAGGCCTTGGTGGGGGCGGTAAATGACAAAAAGGCTACAGGAAAACAATGCAAGATGCCTGATGTCCTTGTGGCAGGCAAGACCGGTACCGCGCAGGTGGTAGGACAGGCTAAACGTCGGCAGGATGATAAGTTAGATTGGAAATACAGAGATCATGCTTGGTTTGTGGCCTACGCTCCGGCAGAGAAGCCTGAGCTTGCGGTAGCAGTATTGTGCGAACATGCCGGACATGGCGGCTCTGTTGCAGCACCTGTTGCCCGTAAGGTTTTCGAGACGTGGTTTCAAATTCAATCTCCTCTGCCTGTACTAGGGCACGGCAAGACTGCTTTCAATAGAAACAATATAGATGACCATGTTTGACAGGCGATTTCTGGAGCATTTTGACTGGTGGCTCTTTCTAGCTATTCTGCTGCTCATGGCTATAGGTTTTGTCAATTTGAACAGCGGCAGTGCAGCTACCGGCTATCCCTTTCAATGGAAACAACTTCAGTGGTACATAGCTGGCACCGTTTTGATGTTGAGCCTGGTAGTCTTTTTTGATTATCGTCTTCTTACGGTCTATTCCGTACACATTTACTTGATTATGGTTTTTATGCTTATACTGGTAGTTTTTATAGGTAAGACTGTAGGTGGATCACAGCGCTGGCTCTCTTTGGGGTTTATGAATATTCAGCCCTCCGAATTGGCCAAAATCGCCACGGTTATTATTTTGAGTAGTTATTTTTACCATGACGACAGACCACAGTATGGCCTAACGGATTTATGGCGGCCCTTTCTTTTGATGCTTGTTCCGATTTTTCTGATTTATCACCAGCCGGATTTAGGGACAGCGCTGTTTTTGGTGCTTATTTTTGCTTCTTTAGTGTATATGGCTCGTCTCCAGTGGACGTCCTTCCTGTTGCTGTTGGGCACGGCGATTGCTACTTTTCCTGTTGTATGGGAGTTCCTTAAGCCCTATCAAAGGGGTAGAATAATGGACTTCATTTCCCCAGGGAGGGACCCACTCGGTGCGGGATACCACATATCACAATCGAAAATTGCCATTGGTTCAGGACAGCTTCTAGGCAAAGGTTACATGAAAGGTAGTCAGGCCCACCTCAACTTTCTGCCGGAGGTCCACACTGATTTTGCCTTTTCTATCTGGGCTGAGGAATGGGGTTGGGTGGGGGCAGTAATTCTATTGGGGATATTTTTCCTTATGCTATACCGTGGATTTTTGATAGCATCACAATCCAAAGAACGTTTTGGGGCTTTTTTGGCCTTTGGGGTGACGGCCATGCTTTTCTGGCAGGTAGTGATAAATATAGGCATGGTCATGGGACTTATGCCTGTGGTAGGTATCCCTTTGCCACTTGTCAGCTATGGCGGCTCTTCGGTGTTTACTACGCTTATAGGTGCAGGGCTGTTGCTCAATGTAGGATCAAGGCGCTTCATGTTTCAGAAAGGGCCAAGGCCCAAGTAAGGAATTTTAATCAGATCTGTATTTCTGCCATTGTTTCAGGACGTTTCGCACATACTTCCTCGTCTCAGGGTAAGGCGGAATTCCTTTGTATCTTTCGACTTTTTTCGGTCCTGCGTTATAAGCTGCCAGGGCCAGGACCAAATTGCCCCTGAATCGTTCAATCAACCGGCTGAGGTACTTGGTGCCGCCCCGGATGTTTGCCTTGGGATCAAAAGGATTTGACATTGCCAGATCTGAGGATGTCTCAGGCATCAACTGCATGAGCCCAATGGCACCCTTTGAGGAACGGGCATCCGGAATCCATCCTGACTCTATTTGTATTATTGCCTTGATCAAGTCAGGATCCAGACCATAGCGTGTGGCTGTCTCGGATATAATTTCCTCAAATTCCGAGTAATTTCTCGGAACATGTTGGGAAACATGTCCGGATCGGTTTGCCGAACCATAACGCGGATCTGTAGGCACGTTACTGAAGTGCCACGCGCCGCGCTCATCCACGAAGGAATATATACCCCCCGCGCTTGTCACTTCTGGGTTGCAGAGAACAAGAAGTGCACAAATCACAAACAGTTGAATTGCTGATGCTGAATATCTAAGGTGTGTTGTCTGCATTAAACATTATTTAGTGCCTGAACGAAAACCCCTCTTTTTGTCATTTCGACCGTAGGGAGAAATCTTTAATGCCTGTATTTTCAGTATGATAAGATTTCTCGCTTTGCTCGAAATGACAGTTTTGGTTAG
>QNAY01000106.1 GCA_003645605.1 Thermodesulfobacteriota bacterium | reverse complement strand
ACCCCTCTTTTTGTCATTTCGACCGTAGGGAGAAATCTTTAATGCCTGTATTTTCAGTACGATAAGATTTCTCGCTTTGCTCGAAATGACAGTTTTGGTTAGTTTTCGTTCAGACACTAGATAGGGCTTTCCATTTTAAACACGGATTTCACGGATGGCCACGGATTGGGCAGTGAAATCCGTATCAGAATTTTTTTTAAGCTTTGAGCAGAATCATATTTCAGGACTTTTACAAGCGGCTCATATGGAAAAGGCCTTTTTCAGGGCCATCATGTGGACCTTACCCGCGAAGTGCAGGGGGCTTTTTCCTGACACAGGGTCAAAGGTCGATCCATCGGCCTTGCAGAGATACTGGATTTCTCTTCCAATGGTACTTAGTGCCTCATCAACGGATATTTCGATCATTCTGGGAATGACCTGCCAGGTAGCACCGCACGAAGCCCCACGCCTTACATGAAGCCCTGTGATGCGGCGGTCTTTTACCTCGACATCATACTCAGGCAAGCCGAACTGTTCTCCGTAGACACCAAGACCCTTTCTGCGCCCAAGACCACAGCACGTAAAAGGGCAGATGGCTCCTGGTATGTTCTGCCCTGATGCTATCACCGGTATTCCCTTGGTTTTACAGATTTTAACAAGATACTCAGACAGGTCCGGGTGTTTGAGAAAATTGAGGATCAGGTCGCCTTCAAAATCGTCAGGGATAAATTCTTCAGGCTCGTCAATAATCTCCGGCAGGGCCGGTATAATATCGTATACCCGCTCTATTGTGATGTCCCGGCCATAGACCTCTATTCCAGCCACTTTATATTTCCCTGAGCCTGCCTCCTCGAAAATTACCAGTCTACAAGGACGGATTCCTTTTTTAACCATTAACTTAATTCAACATTTATTGTATTTGGCAATGGGCCAAAACAGCCTTAATATTTTCAACTGAATAGGTGTTGGATATTCCCCATATCTTTGCTTGAAGCATGGCATTTTCCGCCAGTCTTTCATGGTCCTCATTCCTTATTCCGATATCAGAAAGACTCTTTGGACAACCGATACTGTCAAACCATGATCTTAGGGCATCTATGCCGGCTTCTGCTTTTTCTGAAAGATCTTTCCCTGATATGCCCCAAATACGTTCTCCAAATTGGGCTGGCTTTTTCGGATGATCATGGGCCCGCCAAGACATCCAGCCGGGCAAAAGGGCTGCAAGCCCTGCCCCATGGGCCACGGAAAACAGTACGCTGACCGCATGCTCTATCAGGTGTACCGGAAAATGATGGTGGCCCACCCCGGCCTTTGTCAAGCCGCAGAGGGCGAGGGATGACGCCCACATCATGGTAGCCCTGGCCTCATAATCCTCAGGGTCCTTGATACAGGTTTCAGTAGCATCCATAATGGTCCTGATAAGCCCTTCGGCCATCCGATCCTGCAGTGGAGTGTTCGGGGCCGGGCCATTGAAATATGGCTCAAGGAGGTGGCATACAGCGTCCACGCCCCCATAGGCCGTATAGTCCGCAGGTACGGTATAAGTAGTTGTTGGATCAAGAATGGAGAATTTTGGATACAGGTGAGGGGAACCGGCAGCTAACTTGTGTTTGCTCTTTTCATCTGTAAGAACCATAAACCCGTTCATTTCAGAACCGGAAGCCGCCAAGGTTGGAACTGTAACCACAGGAAGGGCCTTTTCAATAGTCCTCTCTTTTGTAAAAAAGTCCCATACATCTCCTTGTTCCATAACCGCCCCTACGGCAACTGCCTTTGCAGTGTCCATGACACTTCCTCCGCCAAGGGCTAGGACAGCTTGAATCCCATGATTCCTTGCCATCTTGATGCCATCACGGGTCCTTGAGAGCAGAGGGTTGGACTGAACTCTATCGAGATCCACAACAGTAATCCCTTCTTCCTCCAGCAGGCTCCTGATTCTTTGATAAAGTCCACTCTTTTTTAGACTTCCCTGACCAGTTACCAGCAAGATATTGCTTCCTAGCGGTCTCACCACCTTTCCTACTTTGGATACCTCACCTTTTCCAAAGACTATGCATGTGGAATTTTGATATTCAAAATTATCCATGTCCTTTTACCTTTTATTTCTACGCCATATTTACGTAACGAGCTTACGGACAATTTTTGTCAAGAAATTCAAGAAACCTTCGGCCTTGCTCAGGAACTGAAACCGCTCCTTGAGACAATATCTCTCCAGGAGTCAGGATTCGTCCGTAAAGGATCTCGTCGGTTTTGTAATCATGATGCAAATATGCTCCCTCAAGGGATAGACCTGCAAAAAAGCCCTTACTCCTGGAGTAAGAATACACCGCAGCTTTGAGAGTCGCGTCAGTACCGGCCTTTAAGTTTCTACCAATAGGACCGGCGGCCACTGAAATATCTCCACCCAGCGTGAGGTTGTTTTTGAAAAAGGCGTCTACCCCCCTTTGATTCATTATCACCAGGATCAGGTCCGTTGCCTGAACTCCGATCTGCCAGCCAAAACTCCCGCTTCCAATTTGTAAAAAGGCCGGACCGCGCCATTTTCCCGTTTTGGGATTTCTAACAGCCATCAGGCCGTTTCCATAACTTGCCCCGACAACAAATCCCCCTTTGTAGACAGAGGGAAATATTGCAAGCCCTTCACATCTTGCCAGGAGTTCATCCGGGACACCACTATCCGGCGCATTCCTGACCTCTGTCAGTACAATCATGGCATTTTTTATGACTTTTTCAGGTTCTGCCGCCTCTGCCGCCGATCCATAAGGGTATGCAACAAAAAAAGTGAATACGCTGAACCACATTGTCCAGGACAGGGATTTCAACAAAAACCGGTAATTAAAACAAAGCTTAGCTTTCATGATTTGCTCCTTTTCAGGCAATTGTTTTTTTTGCGTATAATCTTTATACGCTTTTCTGTATTTTGTCTCAAGATAAACCGTGTTCTATCCGTAAAGAAAAATAGGTAAGCGTTCACAGGGCACCGCATCTGTTTTGTTGTCGGGCACTTGAAGTACAGGGAGTACGTCTGTGTACCCGTATGCCTCGCATCTGCACTACCCTGTAAACGCTTACCGTTTGGTGTATCCGTCTTTTGGAATTGATTCTAACATGGAGGATCCCAATGGGTATAAACAACGTCTTTTTCTTAGAAGTACTGGAGTGGTTTGATCAAACAGGTACTGAAATCTCCCACCGCCTGCCTGAAATCGGCTCAGGTGAATTTAAGCTTGGGGCACAGGTCATAGTGCGAGACAGCCAGGCCGCTGTATTCTATTCGAGCGGTGTGGCATGCGACGCGATTGGCCCGGGACGACACACCCTGAGCACCATGAACATACCACTGCTGACCAAATTACTTTCTCTCCCCTGGGCCTTCACCAGTCCCATCAGGGCAGAGGTCTATTTTGTAAATCTAAAGGTTTTTAACAACCTGAAATGGGGAACCAGGGACCCTGTGGCATTTAGAGACAAGGAATTTGGTCTGGTTCGCTTAAGGGCCCATGGGATATGCAATATACAGGTGAGCCAACCCGTACTCTTTGTGAACACCTTGGTAGGTACACAGGCAAGTTACAATATAGACGGTTTAGAAAACTATCTGAGCGAAGTTATAGTCTCAAGACTAAACGATCACCTTGGAGAACACCTTGAGACCCTGCTGGACCTTCCCAGCCGGTATGAAGAGTTGGCTGGAGGACTTTCTGAAAGATTGACAAAGGACCTGGCCCACTATGGACTTGCCCTCAGAGATCTCTACTTGAATGCAATCACCCCTCCGGCAGAGGTACAACAGGCCATAGACGATAAAAGCAGGCTCGGAATTCTGGGAAAAGATCTTCAGGGCCTTATGCAGATGAAGGCTGCCATGGCCCTGGAAAAGGCTGCTGAAGGTGAAGGTCTTGCCCAAGGGGGTATAGGCATGGGTCTTGGTTTAATGGTCCCGGGTCTTCTCGCGGGTCATCAAACAGGATCTGGAGCTACCCAGCCACCGGATGCCGGTCGGGAGTTCTGCCCTGAATGCGGTCTGTCAGTCGAGGCCAAGGCCAGATTCTGTCCCCACTGCGGTCACCAGCTCCTCGTCCTTCGGCAGTGTGGGGTTTGCGGAAAAAATCTGAGCCCCAAGGCCAAATTCTGTCCTGCGTGTGGAGCCCCCGCAGGTCGGACCCAGGCCTCCAAAATCTGCAAAGAGTGTGGCTCTAAGAACCGTCCCGAGGCAGTATATTGTAACCAGTGCGGTGGGGAGCTTAAGAGCTGAATCTGTGAACGCTTACAAATCATGGAAGGCCAAGGGGTACTGTCCTCAGTGCGGCGGGCCGGTAGATCTCGAAGCAGGAGACCCTCTGTTATCCTGCTCCTTTTGCAAGACCAGTCTCTACATGGTCCCCAAGGGACCGCTTAGATACACACTGCCCATCAAAGACGATTTGACAAGACGGCGTGAAGGAAGATTGTTATACTTTCCATACTGGAGGTTTAGAGGGCTAAAATATAAGGTCTTTGATCAAAGACAGGTAAACGGCTCCCTGCTGGATACTACAGTAACCGCTTTTTCAGGCATTGACACTGGTTCAAGCCTTGGGATCCGTCCACAAGTCGCGACACTGAACCTGGCAGTAAACGGAAAAAACCTTATCCCACCACAGAGAAACGCCAAAGAGGCGTTATGCATTGCAGAAAAGCGATTGCTTCAATTCGAGAAGGACACAGCCTTTTTTGAACGGTTTATTGGGGAAACTCAGTGCCTGATCTACGCCCCTTTCATCCTGACTGAATTTCCTAAAAGAGAAAAATACATATTGAAAGGCGTCTGGGGAATATGCCCTGAGCAAGAAATTGACAAATCAGAAATTACAGCCCTGTTAAACTCCCTGGATGGACCTTCCCAACAAGGCCCTTTGCACTTTCTGCCCCTCATATGCCCTGAGTGTGGTTACAACCTGCCTGCCGTATCCGGAGCGGTGGCCCTCCTGTGCCAAAACTGTTCCAGAGCCTGGTGGGTGAGACGCGGAAGATTTTCTCCACTCGCCTATGGGGCTTTGAAGATATCTGCGTCGAGCAAGGATCTCAGTTTCCTGCCCTTCTGGCACCTGACCATGGGCCTTTCAGGTATGCCGATCAAGAGTAGAGCTGACTTGAGGCTTTCCGTGATATCATACCAGAATCCACCTGAAGCCTGGAGCCGGGAAGCGGTGCAGATTCTGATCCCCGCATTTAAGCTCAGTCCAAGGCTCTTCCTCAGGGTAGCCGGGAACATGAGCCTGGCACCCATTGATCTGTCTCAAGGGGACCAGGGTCTGAAACCGAGACAAAGAACCGAACCGGTCAGATTATCCCTTGAAGAGGCAGCCCAGGCCGTAAAAGTCATCCTCTCAGATCTCCTTAAAAGACACCGCAAATTATATTCTCTTATCCCAAAAACTCGCCTTAGACTGAGACATACCAGGCTGGTCTATCTTCCCTTCAAACTTCAGGGACGGGAATTTGTAGACCTTTATTCCGGTCAGGCCATACCTGCCAATGCTATAGAGCTTGGGAAATCCATCTAGTTTGTGTCTGAACGAAAACTAACCAAAACTGTCATTTCGAGCAAAGCGAGAAATCTTATCGTACTGAAAATACAGGCATTAAAGATTTCTCCCTACGGTCGAAATGACAAAAAGAGGGGT
>QNAY01000105.1 GCA_003645605.1 Thermodesulfobacteriota bacterium | reverse complement strand
CCATCTCTACACAAGCTCGGCATCCGCAACCCCACGCACGCCGGTTCTCACATGGGAAGCGTAACGAGGCTGCAAAGTTCGTTTTATGCTACGGCCCGGTGGAATCGCTAGCCCTTCACCGACGAGGACGTTTACATTCGAACTTTCACCTGAACGAGTCACCTCGCTCAGATGTCAAATATAACTATGCGGGCAAACAGTCAATTCCCGCAACCGGACTTTCACCGGTAAAACATGCGGCCCTATGGGCTGCAAATAGAGGCACAGAGAGCACAAAGTCAATCTTTTTACCTCTGGATATTTCATATAAGCGCAAGCGAGTTTTATGACGCAGCAATGAGAGTCCAAAACACTCTTTGATTAGGCGGCAGAGACGGAAACACCAAATACCGTAAATACATGCGGCCCTCCGCTACGTTCCGGTCGCTCATACGCCGCCGGCTCTGCTTTGGCGGCTATTCGCTCCCTTCTCCCGCTTTGGGCTGAAGGCCAAGGGTCCAAGGGCTCAAAGGCCAAGGGAAACAGACCTGGAGAGGCGGAAGCCAAGGTTGTAGTGACGGTCGCCAGATCGGCGGAAGTAACGAATCGCCGACCGACAGCTACGCATGTTGTCGCTGCAGCTGCCTCTGCGGATCACCCGGTCAGAGCCCCCTTTTTTAAACAAATCCCAAATCCACTCCCAGACGTTGCCTGACATATCAAGATGACCTCCCGGCGCAGCGCTGGCCGGATAGATCCCTACTGGAGTCGGGGTGCCGACATTTTCATCAAAATTCAACAGTTCCCGATATGGATAATCCTTCCCCCATGGATATTCGCCATTGGGGTTTGTGGCCGCCTTTTCCCATTCCTTTTCCCTGGGCAGACGATAGGAAAGATTGGTCTGCACGGCCAGCCAGTTACAGTAGGCTGCGGCCTCGTACCAAGAAAGCTTGGTCACCGGCCGGTTTTTATGCTCAAGCTGTTCATCCCAGTCTTCGGGTTCGGCCCAGCCTTCATTCTCTTTAATATTCCACCATTTTTCTTCCCAGTATTGACGGTCTCTGTACCCGTTGTTTTCAATAAAGCGATTATATTCCGCCACAGTCACCGGATACCTGCCCAGAAGGACTCCATCCATTCCCGGAACTGGAAACATCTCAGGGGCAAGCGGGTCAATCCTCGGATCACCTGCCCGGCCCAGGGCCTCTGCTGCGGCCATACGCTGTTCAAACAGAACACGGGATGCGCCTTCAAGAGTGAAGATGTCCATCACCCGACCCCTGGCCTCTTCCCAGCCAAGCCGCGTGGGCGGCTGATAGTCGTAAACAGTCAGGATGCGCAGGATCCTGCCGAGCACTCCGACGGCACGGGCAAGGGAAGTCAGACTTCCGTCCGCTGTAGTACCCAGGACCCGCTCCACAAGTAGATTCAACCGCCTGCGTCCGGTCCAGGCCAGACATCCAACAAAATGATCTAGCACCTCATCCCATTGCCGGTCATCCAGATGAGGTTTGATAGCCTGCCACCATCCACCCGGTCTATCCGCATCACTCAATTCCGCCAGGGCGCGGGCAGCGTAATGCTCCTGAAAGGTATAATGCCAGAATCGAATATCTCCTGACCCGGCCTGCTCAACGATACCGCTGTCAATCATGTCGGCTTCCAAAAAAATGATTCCTTTTTGCCGCAAACGGTCGTGCTGCACTCCAAGTTCATCCAAGAACGGGACAGCGAGCTGTTCCGCAGCCCACGCGAGATCCATCCTGACCTGTTTGCCGTTCCTGTGGCTGGTCATGGCCAATGCAAGGGCCTTGAAGCACTCCTCGGCAAATGTATTGGAATAGCCCCTCTGTCTGCGTTTCTCTTCTTTTGCATTGAGAAGCCACCGCAAGACTGCGGCCAGAAGATCGGCCTTGCCCTCAGGCAGCTTTCTCTCATTCCAGTGAACCACGCATAAGCAGGTCAGCATCACGGGATTCTTGGCCATCAAGCGAATCCGTGGCATATTCAGGACCGCGGATTCCAATTCCGGAAGATATGCCTCACGGTTCCTCTTCTCTTCATCAGGGAACAGGGCACATGCCCACCGGTTAAAAAACTCCAGGATCTCTTCCCGCCCAAAGGAATCAATATGGACAGTCGCCATTTCTTCCAGAGATGCAACAGCGTGATAGCCAAACGGCCTGGAACTGAGCACGAACAGATTATTCTCCCAATGATGCAGCGCGGCGTTTGTAACGTCCACCATCTGTTTCCTGATATTTTCATCAGGCTCCTCATCCAATCCGTCAAGGAGAACTGCACAATTCCCGTTATCGAGTAGTATTTGCAGCAGCGCGCTGTTTTCTTTGCCAAACAGTTCTTCCATAGTCTGTAAAAGTACACGCCATGCCCCTGCGCCGTTGACCGCCGGACATCCTTTTTTCAGGGTCCCGGCCAGGGCGGAAAGCCTGATAAAAATCGGTATGGGCACAGGCTCATCCAATGAAAGGCCGAGATGGAGTTTTCTGGCAGGTTCACCCTGTTCAAGCGCGTCCTTTGCCAGAACACAAGCAATAAGCCGCAAAAAAGTGGTTTTTCCTCCGCCCGGCTCGCCGATAATCAACAGACGCCGGTAAGAGGAAAGCAAATCAGTCAAAGGCACACGCTCGGCTGAACGTACATCCTCTCTGATCATGCCGACCGCTTCTTCAAGGCGCGCGGGATTACTCATGGTCTTAAGCGGAGTATAGTGCTGTTCAATTGGGAAATAGATCGATTTGTGGCCCGCGCCGGACATTGAGTATATCCCTTGAATATCAATTCGATAAGTCGCCGCTATGACGTCTTTGAGGTATGTGGTCAGCAACTCCTGCTCGTCTTGCCTGAGGCCGTCATCTTGCATCGTGACGTCCTTCAGTTCCATTTCAAGCTGATATGGGAAATTGTAACGTTCCAGACCACCCAAGACTGCGGGCCATTCAGAATTCTTCATATATCTGAGGCACTCCCTGACCGCCTCGACTTCTTCATCTGTGCGTGGAGATGCCTGAATAAGAATCTGCGTCCCATCAGGGATCCAACCGTCCGTGCAATACCTGTAGAGGTATTTTTTCCTGTCCAGCCCTTCCAAATTATCCGCATCTATTCCCAGGCTTGGAATCCTTGAATTGTCGCAGTGCAGAATATCAGCCGCCTTTAAAAGCACGGCCAGGCGATGGAGGTTATATGACCCAACAGGAGACGCCTGAATTGTTTTGAGTTGACTGAGCTCTTGCTGAAATTCATCAGGGTTCAGGTCATGGATGCTGATCACGCTGCTGATTGCATTGGCCTGTGGGCGGGTCAGACCAAGTTGATCCATATTTTTTTTCAACAAAATCGCCTGACCCTTCTCCGTGCTTAAAACCTTCAGGCAAAGCGCTTTTCAGGGCCTTGTCAAAATCATGGCAACATGCGGCGCAAGAAAGGAGAAACAATTCAAACGCCATAAAATCCTCAAGGTTGTTGGCCTTGTTTAGAATCGTGGTTGTCTGCAGCAGGCGCCAAATATTATCTTCAACCGCCTGAACATGAACGGTAAGCGTTCTCGTTGCTGTCAGGGCGGTTTTGCCGCTCGTGAATCGGGCTGGATATTCTCCACAGGTTATTGACTCTTTCTGCAAGATCTTGATCTTTCTGTTGAAGATACTCGCGAAGCGTGCGTTGACTTGGCATCAATTACCTCCTTATTCGGAACCTGTACCAATAGTTTAGAAAAAAACCATCATTTCAGGGCGATAAGCACCCGCAACACTCCAAGAATAAAAAGAATAACAGCAATTTCCTGGTGATGGGAAAAGCTCAGGTGCTGCACGAAAAATGCCGTTGTGATGAGAACCACTCCCATGCCTATGGGTTTCAGGTAGGCACGCACATATTCTCCAAGGATTTCCATGGTCTCCCCTGACAGCTTTATGTGCAGGTTGTCCTCACTTAACTGTGTGATAATTATCTTCAACCGCCGCACTGTCAGAGGCAAGGACATGAGTTCGTTTTTGAGTGTGGGGAATAACCTGTTTTCCGCACTCAGTGCCCTGTTAATGTTTTTTATCAGAACAGGCAGGATGTCTTTGATGCCGTTAAAATTTTCAATAAAACTGGTCCCCAGTCCCTCCACGAGGGAACTGGCCCGCATAACATAGACCAGTTCCTGCGGAACTTTGAAGGGTAACTCCCTCATGGAGTCCAGTACATCAAAGGCCAGGTTCTGCATGCTCGTGGCATTCAAATGTTCATTTCCAAAGATATCAAACATGCGCTCCGCCAGTTCCTGCATCTGATCTTCTCTTGCCGTAGCTGCGATTACACCTAACTGTTTGCATGAGACAATGAAGAGTTCAAAGTCTTGCTCATTGGCGGCCTTGATCATCTCAATCATGGCGACCCGGGTGGAATTGGGCAATCGCTTGACCATTCCGAAGTCAAGGACAATTAGCGTACCGTCGTCTCCAACTAAAAAATTGCCCGGATGAGGATCCGCGTGAAAAAGGCCGCATACCAGCATTTGTTCCATATAAAAGGAGATCATCCTGTCCATAAGAGTGGTAAACGGGATATTTGAACGGGCCAGGCCCTCTTTATCATCAATACGCATCCCTGTTTCAAAACTCATAACCAGGGCGTCACAACTGCAATGGCATGGATATACATCGGGAAATCGGATGCCGCTCAGTTGATAGATTTCTCTGAATTTACGAAGATTGTCCAATTCAATGGACAGGTCCACTTCTTTGACGATCATATCGGCGAATTCATTGAGTACTGCTTCTAAAGAGTTCTTTGTAAGGCGGCTGAAGAAAGGTTGGAAAATCCTGAGGAAAATACCAATGATTCTTATATCATCAAGGACGTCTTTTTCAATGTTCAGGCGGCGTATTTTCACAGCCACCTTTGTGCCGTCATCCAGTACGGCCTTGTGCACCTGGCCTATGGATGCACTGGCTATAGGACTGTGTACAAAATGACGAAAGGGCCGGACTGAGCCAAAGGCCCGGTTGTACATGATCTCAAAATTGGCCCGGTTCATGGGCTCGACCTCGTCATGGATAGTCTTAAGCTCCCGCAAATATTCCTCGGTAAAGAAGTCGGCCCTGGTGGCCAGGACCTGGGCCAGCTTGATAAAGCTTACGCCCAGGTCAAGGATGGTCTGTTTAAAACTGACTGGATCCAGAGGACGTATATAAAGAAAGCGTTCTTTTTTGCGGACAATAACAAATACAGTGAGCAAAAAACGAAATGTCTTCCACACCCGTCGTGGATTATAATTTTTGAGCATCAGGCCTTTTTTATTATTGTTTTCAGTTCTTCAATGTCCTCCTTGGTGGCCAGGCCCATCTCACGGATGGTCTCTTTAAGTTTTTCCTGGATACGCGAGTCAATGGCCTCCTGTTCCTTCTTGGCCCGGTCTTTGGCGTCTTGGATAAATTTCTTGGCATCTTCCTTATCGATTTCCCCGCGCTTTTCCAATTCCTTGATCTGTTCCTTGAGCTTATCCTTTGCTAAAAAGGCAGCTCCGAGTCCAAGATACAATACGTCCTTTGCTTCCATTGTATTTCCTCCTTTTTTATTTTTTCATAATCAGGTGCTTTATACCCTTTATCTGTTTAAATGTAGCCCCTTCGCTTATACACTGAATAGCCTTTTGCGGATCAACTACTTTTGAACCGGCAATCATATCAACCCCATAGTCAAAAAGTACAGGTGACAAAGGCGAGGTCGCTCCCACCATCACCACAAAACTTTTCCTGCATAAATTTAAT
>QNAY01000104.1 GCA_003645605.1 Thermodesulfobacteriota bacterium | reverse complement strand
TAACCAAAACTGTCATTTCGAGCAAAGCGAGAAATCTTATCGTACTGAAAATACAGGCATTAAAGATTTCTCCCTACGGTCGAAATGACAAAAAGAGGGGTTTTCGTTCAGGCACTAATTACTTAATGTCTTTTGAGGCTCCTTAACCTGATTTTTCCCTTTTCAGCTAAGGTAATTTTTATGGGTCTTAGTTCGTCACATCTAAAACACTTATATGGGAGATATTGCCAATGAAAGAAGTCAGACTTCATGGCCGCGGCGGGCAGGGAGCTGTTACGTCAGCTGAGGTCGTGGCAACGGCAGGCATAGATGAAGGAAAATACGCTCAAGCCTTTCCCAGCTTCGGTCCGGAAAGGAGGGGTGCTCCTGTTACAGCTTTTGTAAGGGTGAGTGACTCCCCAATACGGACCAGGGAAAAGGTATACTGCCCGGGCATAGTGATAGTACTGGACTCAGCGCTTCCATCTTTGGTAAAGGTCTCAGAGGGATTGCATGAAGACGGAATTGTCATCCTGAATACCAACATGAAGGAGTCGGAGGTCAGGAAAAAATTTGGCCTGGATAGCAAACTTGCCATGGTAGATGCCAATACCATAGCCAGAGAAGTCCTGGGACTGCCCATAACCAATACCACGATGCTCGGGGCCCTTTTAAAGGCTACCGGCATTGTAGGGACAGAGGCCATGGAAGACGCATTGGACCGCCGGTTTGGACGGCTTTCTGAAAAAAACAAGGCTGCGATGCGCAGGGCATTTGAGGAAACGACTGTTACAGGATGACTTAGTGTCCATAACTCACCGCAAAGACGCAAAGGAAAAACAATAAAACTGCTGGGTTTTGCGGTGAACAAAAAAAGTGGCCGAAGATATTACCAAACCCATAACATTTTATAATAAAGTGAAGGAGTAACAAAATGGCCAATACTGATGCCATTATAGGTTGGAAGACAATAACCTTTGGGTGTCACGTGATGGAGCCTGGTAGCTCGGTCAAATTCAGGACGGGCGATTGGCGATCTCAAAGGCCGGTCATTGACAATGAAAAGTGCAACAAGTGTGGTATTTGCTGGATATATTGTCCTGACATGGCCTGCATCCAAACTGAAGACGGCTTCTTTGAGATAGACTTGGAGTACTGTAAGGGTTGTGGCATCTGTGCCCACGAGTGCCCCAAGAATGCCATAACAATAGTCCCGGAGGAGGGATGATCATGGCCAAACGCGTGGGAATTGAAGTATCAATTGCACTAGCTGAGGCGGTAAAGCTGGCGAATGTGGATGTGATCCCTGCCTATCCCATTACACCTCAGACCCATATTGTGGAACACCTTTCGGAAGTAGTAGCAAATGGAGAAGTCGACGCTGAATTCGTCCCGGTAGAATCTGAGCATGCAGCAATGAGCTGTTGCTGCGGTTCTTCAGCAGCCGGGGCCAGGACCTTTACCTCATCCAGCTCCCAGGGCCTTTTGTTGATGAGCGAAATTCTCTTCATACCCGGTCCGATGAGGTTTCCCATAGTGATGGCTGTAGTAAACCGTGCATTGTCTGCACCCATCAGTATCTGGAACGACCACCAGGACATAATGAGCCAGAGGGATATCGGCTGGATACAAACATTTGCGGACACCGGCCAAGAGGCCTTTGATCTTATGCTTCATGCCTTCAGGGTGGCTGAAGACAGACGGGTGTCCTTACCCATGATCGTAAACATTGACGGCTTCACCTTGAGCCACGTTGTCGAGGCTGTAGAACTTTTGAGCCAGGAGGAGGTGGATCAATATCTTCCTCCTTTCAAGCCCCGTTACCGCCTGGATACCAGAAAGCCCATCACCATGGGTCCTGTAGGTATGCCTGAGGTATATTCAGAAGCAAGAGTTGCGCACAATGAAGCCCTCAAGGCGTCCAGGAGGGTGATACTCCAGGGATGGAAGGAATTTGCCGATCTTTTCGGGCGTCAGTACAATCCTGTTGAGACCTACCGCTCTGAAGATGCCGAAGTTTTGCTGGTCACCATGGGCAGCATTTCCGAGACAGCCATGACCGCAATAGATACCATGCGTGATAAAGGGCAAAAGGCAGGGCTTGTAAAGATCCGTCTGTGGCGTCCATTCCCCGGGCCTGAATTTCGAAAAGCCGCCGGAAAGGCAAAAATCCTAGCCGTAGTGGATCGCTGCCTGGCCCCTGGCGCAGTTTGCGGTCCTGTGGGTGCTGAGCTCAGGTCTCTTTTCTACAAGGTGCCCGGGTCTCCTAAAATTTTCAACTTCATTGCCGGGCTTGGTGGACGGGATGTAACTGTTGGGCGGTTCGAAGAAATGGTTGACAAGGCTACAGCATTTGCCAAGAAACGTCCAAAGGAACTGTACGAAGTGATCGGAGTGCGTGAAAAATGATACCTGAATTCGAAAAATTCACACGATTTAAGGCAAAGAATCTCCCCAAGGAAGAGCTGCTTGCACCGGGCCACAGGGCATGTCAGGGCTGTGGTGAAGTCCTTGCCCTAAGAATGGCCATGAAGGCCTTGGGGAAAAATGTAATTGTCTGTATGGCCACAGGCTGTATGGAGATAATTACTACTCCATATCCACAGACTGCCTGGAAAGTGCCATGGATCCACATTGCTTTTGAGAATCCGGCATCAGTGGCATCGGGCATAGAATCGGCCATGAAGGTCCTGAGACGCAAGGGCAAGATCTCTAAGAAACACGTAGACATAGTGGCAGTGGGAGGAGACGGTGCAACAAGTGATATAGGTCTTGGCTGGATATCCGGCGCTCTGGAGCGAGGCCACGACTTCACTTATATTTGCCTGGACAACGAGGCGTACATGAACACAGGAGTTCAGCGCTCCAGTTGTACTCCATACGGGGCCATGACAACCACCAGTCCTCCAGGCAAAAAGAGCTTTGGCCAGGTTACCTGGAAAAAGAACATGCCGGGAATAGCAGTGGCACATAACATCCCTTATGTAGCTACGGCTTCGCCTGCATATTTCCTGGATCTCATGAATAAAGTAAAAAAGGCGGCCTTGGTCAAAGGACCTGCTTACATTCACATATACTCACCGTGTCCAACAGGCTGGGGATCGGCGCCTGAGCGCTCTATTGAGTTTGCAAAGCTGGTAGTGGAGACAAGGGTCTTTCCACTGTATGAAGTTATCGAAGGACGCTACATCATGAGCCGCAAGATATCAAAGCCCAAACCTGTTCAGGAATATCTGAAAGGCCAGCGTCGCTTCCGCCATCTGGATGAAGAACATATTGCCTATATCCAGCAGCGGGTAAATGCCGACTATGAAAAGCTGGTCAGGTTATCGGAGATGACGTAGTACTTTATGTAAGCGTTCACAGGGCACCGCATCTACTTTGTTGTCGGGTACTTGAAGTACAGGAAGTACGTCTGCGTACCCGTACGCCTCGCATCTGCAGCACCCTGTAAACGCTTACGGTTCGGTGGGTTGCGGTAAAAAGGACGTTTTTAAAACGCCCTTAAGCTTTTCCGAGTTCCTGCGCAATACTCTATTTGTGCTCCCCTTTCACGACTTCAGCAGCTTCTTCTGCACCCTGCTTTAAAGTCTTCTCATCTGCGGCTTCAGCAGCTTCTTTTACAGCCTTCTTTTCAGTCTTCTCATCCACGGCTTCAGCAGCTTTTTCTACTTTCTCTTTTACGACCTCAGCAGCCCCTTCTACCTTCTCCTTAACGGTTCCAGCAGCTTCTTTTACCTTTTCCCCCACGGTCTGGGCCCCATGCTCGATTGCCTTGGCTCCTTCCTCGGCCATTTCGCTTACATCCTGCTTCAGCTTCTCGGCGCCTGTTTCTTCTTTCTTATCGCATCCGATGAGACTGAATGCCCCGACGAGGGTCAATGCCAAAATCCAAATTGTAAGTCTTCGCTTCATAGTCCTCTTCTCCTTGTTAAAAGTTAACATCATATATCACAAAGGCTACCCGATATAACCCGTTTGGTCCAGACTTTTGTGGTACGATTAATTGATCTCAAAACAGGTTGGAGATGATCTCATATCCACCAATCCAGGAGCCGATCATGCTACCAAGGCCTGGAAGCAAAAAAGCCAAAAAGACTTTAAGCAGCTTGTTTTTCCACCAGCCGATCAGCGTGGACATGTCTTCAAGTACTGTTTCAAATTCCCTGACCACTGGCGGCTGAACCAAAACTTGGACAAAGGCGGTGACATAGCCGGCACCGATGACAGGCGTCAGGCTGGTCACAGGTGCTGCGGCAAAGGCGGAGACAATTGTAAGCGGGTGAGCTAAGGCCAGCATTGCCCCTATAGAAGAGGGGATACCATTAGCCAAGATCCAGTAAATAATATTATCACCAGCTACATTACACCCTTTGTTCCATGCGATTACTCCGATGGAGGCAAGGATTACCGCAGGGATAGACCAGCCCAGAACTTTCCAGATCGGGGAGACCGGCGGAATAACATTGATTTCCTCCATCCGGGCATGCCTGTCTTCCGTCAACGCCTTTTTGATTCCCTCGACATGGCCTGCTCCAACCACTGCAACGATTCGCTCGCCCTCTGCGTTCTTGATTCTTTCGGATAAAAACGTATCGCGTTCGTCGATAAGGACCCGCTTTAGATCCGGCAGGGCCTGCCCCAGTTCCAGCATAAGTTCTGAAAGGACATCTGTTTTCTTTAATTCGTTCAGCTTTTCTTCGGTGATTTCAGCCCGATCAAACAATCCAGCCAATAGACTGGCCAGCAGATAGTTTTTCTTGAAAAAGGATGTAGCATGCCAGGCCCGCCGCAGAGTGACCCTGACATCGCGGTCACACAGGGCTATGGGAATCCCTTTTTCCTCCGCAGTCTTCACAGCCACAAGAAGTTCCGTACCGGGTAATACCCCAAGCTGATCCCCCAGCTTTTTCTGGTAGGAAGCCAGCATCAGGTTGAACAACAGGGTGCTGAGCTGCTTTTTGCGGATGATTTCCTTAAGATCCAGGGATTCCCAGCGTTTCTTTTTGGACAGCGTCTCGTACCTTTTGGCATCAAGTTCCACGCACACGCAGTCCGGCGTTTCGCTTTTAATCACCCTGCGGACCAAATCGACCGAATCCTTAGAGATATGAGCCGTGCCGATAAGGATAATCTCCCTGGTCCCCAGATGGATGACCTGTACATCCGAGGGATAATCTCTGTTTAATCGTTCTTGATCCAACATCAATATTTTTCCAATAATTGTGAGCCTCTTGCAACAATTCCGGGTTTTATAAGAGGCTTGGTGTTATTATTCTAATCCTGATAAACAGGAACAGTGCCTAAAGTGAACTAAAGTTTGAAGTGCTTAAAGTTAAGGTATCGCTTCGCTCCGCTCCGTCTATTTAGTGCCTGAACGAAAAAGAGTAAAGCCTTATTTTACAGGTAGTTAGTAGCAAAAATCAAGCCGAAGATCGTCGATTAATTGCGTTTTAATAGCCATTGTTGCTTTTACACTGTCTCTTAAATATGTTATATATTTTGTTGTATTTGGTAGCATATCAATATATTTACAAAATTGCAGCTTCAATAAAAAATGGCTATAATCGAAAATCTTCGGGGGAAATGATATGAGAAAAGTCGTAGATTTGCAAATGAAATTTGTAACCGTTCACGCTAATGTGTCGTGATTCGCGCTGCCATGTCATTCGACCAAAGGGAGAAATCTTTACCATCCAGAACTCAGATCTTTCCAGTTTGGGTTCATCCGGTTCACCAATTGATTTTTCTTCTCTCTTCGCCATTTCTTTATTTCTTTTTCTCTGGCAAT
>QNAY01000103.1 GCA_003645605.1 Thermodesulfobacteriota bacterium | reverse complement strand
TCATTTCGAGAGGATCTTTCAGGGGTGCGTATTTCTCGAGGTAAATCTCCGAACCCTTGAGGACACCCATTTCAAGTATCCTTCTGCGCAGTGCACCATTTCCACCTACACGGTCAATTACTCCGGTCTGACCTTCCTTCATTTCGCTTAACAACATATATGGATTTCTCCCTTGGCTCAACCAATACCTTTTGTGCCAACCCACGCCCAATGACGTATCGTCTGCAATCCACGGCAATAACCATCTGTCCCTTGCCGGGGCTGGTAATGACATCCAGCTCGTCTCCAACTCTCAGACCCATGGTCAATAAACGCATGCGCGCACCCGCACCGCCGGTGAAATCCTTGATTATGAGACGTTCACCCTGCTTGGCCATAACAAGAGACATAGGATGCATGCGTGTCTTAAGGCAGTTGGAACATATTCCATAAATTTCCATTTTATGCTGAAGCATGTGAAAACCATGGGCCGCAGCAATCTGTATCTGGAGGTTCTCAAGCCGTTGGTCCTCGAATTCAATTATATTCCTGCACTTTGTACAGATCATATGGTCATGATGCCTCCCCAAATGCCTGTGTTCATAACGTACCGGCCCATCTTCAAACTGAATTTTCTTGGCAAAACCGAAGCGGCACATAAGCTCCAGTGTATCCCTTACAAAAGAGAGCTCTAATTGATACCCATTTTCATTAAGAAGTTCAAGCAGTTCACTGACCGTAACATGACGTTCGGTTTGAAGAAAAACTTCAAAGACCTTGAATCTTTCTTCAAAATTATCAATATGTTCCTGTTTGAAAAGCTTTTTGAACTGTTCCTTTTCCCTGATATGATTATTATTATGTTTCATGAAGATCCCTTGTTTAAAAATTTGTTGAGACGTTTTATGCATTTCAATATATATTTCTCATATTGTCAAAAAACATCTTTATTGATGCCTATTTCTTTTATGAAAAGCCATGAAATAATAATGGCCAGCACACAAAATGCAAGGGCGGAGGATTTTGAGCAGAATCACTTTTTGCAGTATAATCATTTTCTGATATGGCGCTGTTTCTGTATTTAATCAAAAAGATCCTTACTCTTGGGCCTACCTTTCTGGGCATAACCCTCATATCTTTCATGGTGATGCACCTGGCCCCGGGAGAGCCCATGAGCCTGCAGGCCGACTTTAATCCCAAGATGACCCCTGAGATGAGAGAGCGTCTGAGAGCACAGTACGGCCTGGACCGGCCCCTGCACATACAGTACTTGCAATGGCTTAAGGGGCTGGCTGTGCTGGATCTTGGGCGGTCATTTTCCCCGGACAGGAGACCCGTTTGGGACAAGATCAAGGAGCGGCTTCCGGTTACGCTGCTCATAAACGTCCTGGCAATAGGCTTGATACTTGTAGTCGCGGTCCCCCTGGGTGTGGCTGCTGCCGTGCGTCATAACAGCTTTTTTGACCAGGTTACTACGGTCCTTGTCTTTATTGCCTATGCGGCCCCGGCCTTCTGGGTGGCCCTGCTTCTCATGCTCTACTTTGGCGTACACCTGGGATGGCTGCCCATCTCAGGACTTCATAGCCTTATGGGGTATGAACAGATGTCAGGCTGGGGAAAGTTGCTGGACTGGTGCCGTCACCTGATACTGCCGGTGCTTGTATCTGCTCTGGGCGGACTTGCGGGGCTGTCACGCTATACCAGATCTTCAATGCTTGAGGTCTTAAAGCAGGACTATATTACTACTGCAAGGGCAAAGGGTCTGCCGGAAAGAAAGGTGATCTACCGGCACGCCTTGAGAAACGCCCTCTTACCCTTAATAACCATCCTAGGCCTGTCTATTCCGGGCCTTATAGGCGGTAGTGTGATCTTTGAATCCATCTTTGCAATACCGGGGGTAGGTCAGCTCATGTGGACCAGCGTTATGGCCAGGGGTTATCCTCTTCTCATGGGGAATCTGGTCATAGTATCCGTATTGACATTACTCGGAAATCAGTTGGCCGATATGGGCTATGCCCTGGCAGACCCGAGAATTCGTACGGGCGTTCAGATGGAGAATTAGAGGATTACATAGACCGGCCGTTTTTAGAGGAATTGGAATCAATCAAGCCTGATAAGTAACACAGATAATTATGGAAGCCGTCAATCACCAAATCACCAAATCACCAAATCACCAAATTACCTGGTTGGGCCGGTTGGGAAACAACCCGTTGGCAGTGGCAGGGTTTTTAATAGTTGGATTTCTCTGTCTTGTTGCTCTTTCCGCTCCTTGGCTTGCCCCTTATGATCCTCACGCAATAGATACCTGGCATATTCTTGAGTCACCTTCAAAGGCCCATCTACTTGGTACGGACCCACTTGGCAGGGACTGTCTTTCAAGGCTTATTTATGGAGCGAGAATATCCTTGCTGGTGGGGATTGTAGCCGTCGGAATTGCAACAGTCATTGGTACTATCCTTGGGGCACTTGCCGGATTTTACGGCAAGTGGATAGACGGGCTGATAATGCGTTTTGTGGACATAATACTCTGCTTTCCCACTATCTTTCTTATAATGGCTGTTATAGCATTTCTTGAGCCATCAATTTGGAACATCATGGCGGTGATAGGTCTTACAAGCTGGATGGGGGTGGCCCGGCTCGTAAGGGCGGAATTTTTGAGTCTCAGGCAGCGCGATTTCGTGCTGGCAGCCAGGATATCAGGCGCCTCCAATGCAAGGATAGTTTTTTCCCATATTTTACCAAATGCAGTGGCCCCTATTCTTGTGGCAACCACACTCGGAGTCGGTGGGGCAATTCTCACTGAGAGCGCCCTTAGTTTTCTCGGAATAGGGGTGCAGTCTCCTACACCAAGCTGGGGCAACATGCTTACTGAAGGCAAGGATAACCTGGAGATAGCCTGGTGGCTTTCGATGTTTCCAGGTATGGCAATCCTTGTGACAGTACTTGGCTACAACCTGCTGGGAGAAGGGCTGAGAGACGCCCTGGATCCAAGGATAAGATCGGAATGAACCTGAGTTATGTCAAAAAACCTGATTTTTTCAGCAGGTCTGAATGCATAACAATTGATTTTACCTCCCTGCGGAACGCGCTGAACCTGTTATATTTTTCATTATAGTATTCATGCAGTATTTCTATTGCCTTGTTTTTTTGGCCCATTGCCAGGTAAGCCTCGGAAAAGGAGCCCAGCACCTGTGCAGCCCTAACATAGGCGGCCCTGTGCTTGTTGGAAACAATATGCTCAATCCGGCCTTTTCCGATTTTTTCAACCCATGAAAGAGATTCGGATGCCTGGGATTTTGCATCTTTTTTTTGTTTTAATCCCTTGATAATCTCCTGATAAAATGATGTACTGATGTCGTAATCAATTGAAAATCTTCCTGAATATACTGTTTTTTCGTTTGCATAGCCCATTAGGAGGCTTTTTATTGTCCCTGCCTTTTCTGAATGGCCGGCAAGGACCGATAGAACAGACCCAAAAATTACACCTGCGGGACTACGGTAAGACCAACCCACACTTTTTTCATCTTTTGCCATGGCAACCGCGCTATCCAGCTTGCCTGACATCAAGAGGGTCTTTACATAAAGGATTTCTTCATCAGCATCGATTGATTGGAGGACCTTGAAAAAATTAATAACCGTATCAAGTTCCTCATTCCTTGCATTTTGTTTTGTTGCTTCATTCACAAGATCGAGCAGGTTCTGATCACTCATATGGGAAAAAAACCTTTCCCGTTTTCCGAGCAGCAAATGTCCCTCATCATTTAGTTTTTCTGCCGCGTCTATCATCAATTCTGCAACACTTTCCCTGAACCTACCTTCTTTTAATGCCTTCAGACCTTCTGTACTTACAGTAATCATGCCTTTCTGATCATTTTCCTCTTTCAGGATATTAAGCCAGAACAGGTAACCCTGGGGTTGGCTGTTTTTCCATTTTTTCGCCAGCCCTGATACTCCGCTGATGCCTTCAAGACGATTAACCGCTTCCAGAAGCAGAACAGCAGGTCTTCCTTTTGTTCCTTTTTCAGTCAACACTTCTTTCCAGACCGGCAAGAATGATTCCATACCCTCCATCTCGTCCAGACTCGCATCAATAACATCCTGCATCATGGGATAATTTTCATCATATGCATTTTCATTGTGAGGGACGGACGCGTCAATTTCCATGGCCGCAACAAATTCATCCAGCCTATTGTTCGTACCTGATGTTTCATAAATACAACGGCAATATCTAGCCCTTGCCTCCCTGAGATCTATTTCATTCAGGTATAAATAATCTGTTTGTTCTTTGATATCACTGATCAAACTAAAAATAGCTCCATACACTTCCCGTGCATCTTCAAGTCTGTCATCCAGAAACAGGCCTTCAGCATTATCAAAAAAGTCTTCCAACTCTTCAACCTGATACTCGCTGATATAGTCAGGATCGTCGTCATAATATTCATCATCTTCCCAGTAACTTCCGTCTTCGATGGACTTGATTCTTTCCTCAATGCTTTCCCTGAGCGCCTGTATATCATTAAGAATCTGTTCGATCTTGCCTGCTTCAGGCACCATTTCCACCTTTTGATTAGGGAGATATGACCGGAGCTTTTCCAAAAAGCCGATCCTTCCCGAGGTCGGGACATCCTTTGCGAGACTGATAATGATATTTGTCAGCTCTTCGTTTGAAAGAGTGCTGCAATACCCGGTGATTGTATCCAGGTAAGGTTTCAATGCTATTTTGGATTTTTCCACTATTCACCTTCCTTTCATGGAAATATCGCCGGGCAACTCCAACAGCGGAGGGAATACGCAGAGAACCGGTTTTCAACGTTGATTGATAGGCTCGAAATCACCATTATTCCGTTAACAAAGAGGACAAAAATTCTATCTTATTTTTGATCCATTTTGGTCTTGACAATGGGGAGTACCATAAATTCCGTGAACGGCTACTTTTTTCTTATGCCACCTATTTTCAATTTGATGTCAAGTACAGGACTTCCATTAATAGCATCAAGACCTTCAACATAGAGTGTTGTTCCTTCTATTTTTACTAATGTGATATCTTGAATTGCTATTCTGGAAAGCCTGTTAGGGGTACGAGAAGCGAAAACCCCAACCGATTTTCCATCAAGCCCCCTATTAAATACCGATTTGACTGGTCCTGACTTATGGAGATAATAGACAATGGTAATATATTTTTCATCCTCAAGTTTATACAAAAAAAATTCCTGAAAAGGGAAAAGTATAATTCTGGATATCTTGTCGTCTCCGACCACACCGAACCCCGCAGGATTCTTATTTAAATTGTTTTTTACAATGCCAATCGGATAAATTTCAACTGGTTCAATATCTCCATACATACATCTTGTGCAGAAATAGGTATCATCAACAATGCACAGTTTATGTTTATCCGCCCATATTCCACATTTACTGCACTGATAAGTCTCTTTGTTCACTGTTCAGGGGTACCTTGTTGGATTGTTGATTTTACTTCCAATACCTCTCGGGCCGAGTGCAATGCCCTAATATTCTCAAATTTAGGGGGGTATGATATATGCTCCCCTCGTTCTATTCTCATGATTTTTCCATTCCCGCCCTGCCCCCTGAACCTATGAACGATTACAAAATCATAAGGGAATTAGGCATCCTTCATTCACCAGTTTACACTTTTTTGAAAAAGTGTGTATTATCGAATCGTAACCGTTCACGCTAATGTGTCATGATTCGCGCTGCCACGTCATTTCGACCAAAGGGAGAAATCTTTACCATCCAGAACTCAGGTCTTTCCAGTTTGGGTTCATCCGGTTCAC
>QNAY01000102.1 GCA_003645605.1 Thermodesulfobacteriota bacterium | reverse complement strand
TCTGGAGTTGACACCCATCACCATAGAGGAACTTGGGGAGCGTATGCGTGACGCGGATTTCATCATCCCATATGCCTTGCCAAAAGCAGCCTCTCCGCCACCTGATACCTGCGGTTAGTAATTATAAGAGGAGCACGTAATGAGCGACGAAAAAATGAAAATATTGCATGTCTATCGTTCCGAGCCTACTGATGATGTCAAAAAGCTGGTCGAGATACTCAGCCGTGACAGGGACGCCAAAGAGTTCAGCCTTTACATGGGTGATCCCAATTATGACGTTCTGGTTCAGATGATTCAAGAGGCAGATAAGACAGTCAGTTGGTGGTAAATATAAAAATATACCTAATATTAAAAGCCCCTGCCGGCAGAAGCCGACAGGGGCTTTTTTGTAAATAAACAATTCTTAATCAACTTTTAATTCAAAAATCAACATTTAGAATTCAGCATTGTGTCTGAACAGCTTTTCCATTCAGTCACTAATTATTTGGCACCTTCAGCAATTTCTTCAATATCCTTAAGATAACTCGTGCTCAAGTTTTCAAACATCGTAATTACTCTTTTCAATAGATCTTCCTTTTCCGCATCATCCGGCTCTTTATTATTTACAGCGCAAAAGCTGGCTTTATTCCCATAATAAGCAGATAAAATGTTTGAGACGATAATCATGGTCATCAAGCGTTGATCGGTCATTTTTGCCTCCTTATGTTTTATAAAGTTAATAAGAAATCGCTTTTTTGCGATTTGGACCGAAGCGGTATTTCCAACCACCATATAATATATTGTGTAGCACCGTTTTGAACTCCATGTCAATGGTGTATTGAAAATTTTTTCTTCCCTTACTTTAAAGGATTTGGTTTTTTGTTAAAGTAAAGGCTCTTTCCCCAAGGGCCAGTGTGATCCCGTTAGTCTTTTCTTTTTGGAAGCGGAGTTTTCCATTGTCAACTGCCAGTATGGCCGAGGGCTCTGCCACACCATATGCACCCACAGCCTCCATAGCGTAATGAGAAGGTTCTTTTACCGGTACGGTATTCAACTGTTCTGCTGTGAAAAACCGGATATCAAGGTCCCACTTCTGCCCAAGGGCCAACAGACAAGTCTCATTATTCTTTGCATCAATGCTGGCCAAGGTAAAAAGGGCCTTTGGGGAGACTTTGTGCCTCTTAAGGAATTCCTTTACTGCTCTTTCCAGGGCCTGAGACGGAGTATCACGGTTGCAGCCTATTCCCAGGGCAAATATCCTGGGATACAGATGAAGAATCGGTTTAACTTCCGGAATTAAGTATGGGGAGATGATCAACCGGGCCTTGCCTGGATCGTAAATTTTATTGAGACCCGCAGGCAAAGAGTGTACTTGGCAATCAGTGTATGTCTTGAGGCTACATGAGGCTACCAGGGCGGCAGATGCATTTTTCAGAGCAGAACGATCATCAGGGACCAGGTCCTGAACCCCGGCCCACATGTCGAGCGCTACTAAACCCAGCGTATCAGACGCTGTGGTAATAACCGCCTGTCCTCCTGCTTTTAGCGCCAGCATCCCGGCAAGTTCGTTGGCGCCTCCAAGATGACCGGACAAAAGACTTACTGCGTGATGTCCTGCCTCGTCCATAACAACAACCGCCGGATCATTCAGTTTGCTTTTAAGCAATGGAGCTATGGTCCTGATGACTATTCCCGCTGCCATTATAAAGACAAACCCCGTGCCTCTCTGCCACTTTTTTTTTATAAGTTGGTTTTCAACCAGTTCGCTGTAGGAATAAATCAATACATGTTTATTGGATAGCAATTCAGAAAGGCGGTAGGCCAGGGACTTGCCTCCAGGAGTTAGATATATAAAAGTTATGTTTTGAGGGATTGCCTTATTGTTTGCAGAGGAGCAGCAATCAAGAGAATGTTCGGAGGAGGCCTCTGCATTTGAATGGCTCAGGCCCTTTCTGTATCCATGAGAGAACTCCGGATCATAGAGAAGGGAGCGCTTTCCATGCAGGTGCTCAGGTTCAGACAGGACCTTTCCCACTAATATCACAGCAGTTTTTGAAATGCCTGCTTGCTCAATCTTTATCGCAATATTTCCAAGCTTTCCACTGACAATACGTTGAGTCGGCCAGCTTACCTTTTCTATCACCTCCACAGGTGTATCCGAAGAGTATCCGCCTGCCAGCAGAGCCTCCTGAACCTGCCTTATGTGGCCTACGCTTAGATAAAGAATCAGTGTGGCTTGGATCTTGGCCAGGCGTGATAATTCCTCAGATGGAGGCACAGGGGTCCGGCCGCCTATCCTGGAGAAAATAACAGTCTGTGTAATTCCAGGAATTGTCAGCTCCCGGCCCAGGACAGCGGCAGCGGCAAATCCGGCTGTGACGCCGGGGACGACTTCAAAGGGTATGTTTTCTTTTCGCAGGCATTCTATTTGTTCCCGGATGGCGCTATAGATGGCAGAGTCCCCTGTGTGGAGCCGTACTACCCGTCTGCCTGATTTTGCTGCAGAAACCATGATTGAAATGACTTGCTCCAGGGTCATTCCTGCGGAGTTGTATATCAGTGCGGAGAGGTGAGAAATCAGGTCTTTGGGGACCAGGGAACCTGTGTAGATGACTACGTCTGCCTCCTGGAGAAGCTGATGCCCTTTTAGGGTGATAAGGGCAGGGTCTCCTGGGCCTGCTCCCACAAAGGCTATAGGCATGGCCTCAGTCTCGCATTTAGGGGTAATTTTTTTCTTTTCAATGTGGTAGTTTTGGTTATTTTGTCATTCAGCATACTTGGCAATTGTATAATATGGGCTAATCACTTCAGCAAGGGGAGATTTCATGATGTTACAATGCATATTGCTGGTGAGTATTACAAGTTTTCTGGTAATTTTTCCCTTGAGCAATCCTGCTTTAGCTCAAGAGAACAATAAGGATATCTCGGCAAAGGCAAAGGTCCTGACATTGCAGAGTGCCATTGCAAGGGGCATCCAACATAATTTGGATTTGCAGGTAGAACAACTCAATATCCCCATCAGCCGGGAAAACGTGACTGTCGAAAAGGCGGAGTTCGATCCGGTGATTGAAATGGGGATATCATCTCTGGAACAAAAGACCCCGACTGCCATAGCTTTTTCCGACGACGATTTTGATAAATACCGGGAGACCGGTGGTGATATAGGCATCCGCAAAAAATTCCAATTCGGCCTTGAGTCAAAGCTATCCTTTGAAACCAACCGTTCTATAAACAACTCTTCTGTAGACGCATTGCGTCCGCAATATCGAAATATCGTGTTTTTGAATTTCACCCAGCCGCTCCTTCGGGATTTTGGAACTAATGTCAATACAGCGAAGCTTCGGATGAACCAAAATCTGGCAAGCCAAACCGCTGAAGGATATATGGATCGGGCCCAGAGGATTGGTGAGGAAATTGAACTCATCTATTACGATCTTGCGGAGGCCCGGGAGATTCTCCGCTATCGCATCGAATCCCGGGAATTGGCCCGGAATCTTCTCAAAGGTAACAAAGAAAAATTTGCGGCAGGCGTTGTTCCTGTCACTGAAGTACAGGAGGCGGAGACCGCTATGGTGTCCAGGGATGAGCAGGTGATTTTTGCCAGACAACAGGTAGAAACTCTTGCTAACCAATTAAGAGACCTTTTGGGAATACGTCCGGAGGATACACTTTATAAGGAACCTTTCATAACAGAAGAGATCCCTGGGGAAAAGCAGACCTTTCCCGATTTGGAACAGACGTTGGCTATTGCTCTGGAAAAGCGTCCCGATATCCAGAAACAGCGCAGGGTAATAGCCAATCAGGACATAAAGCTGGAATACTACGCCAATCAGAAGCTCCCTCGTCTGGATCTGAAGACGACATTAGGGGCCAACGGCCTGTCTGGTGGAGAACGAACTATATCCTATGGTACAGCATCAAGTTCCCATGAAGGGGATTACATGGATTCGCTTTCACGAATGTCTGAGGCGGACGGACATGAGTGGTATGCAGGGCTTCGCTTTTCCTATCCATTGGGCAATCGCGCTTCACAGGCACGCTATCGCCGTGCCGGTTTGGAAAAACGCCAGGCGGTATATAGGCTTAAACGCCTGGAAGAAACTGCGGAGAAAGAGATTAAGAACTCTTTGGTGACTGTTAATCGGAGTCTTGAGCGGATCTGTGTGGCAGAGCGTACTGAGGAATTGGCCGAAATTACTTTGGCACAGGAGATGGAGCGTCTTAAAGACAGCGTTATTCAAGCACGAATTCGAAAGACCAGTGCTATTGTGGATTTTAACCAGGGGCTTGCAAATCTCTACCGCGCCATGGGGATTAACCTGAAGCGCTATGATATCGTAGCAGACATGCCTCTAACTTCCTGATACCGCCCCAGCCATCGCAAAGATGGGGAGATACATGGCAATGATTATGGAACCTACGGTACCTCCGAGAAACACGATCATGAAGGGCTCGATCATGCTGGTCAAGGCATCGACTGCTGTTTCCACTTCCTCGTCATAGAAATCCGCTATTTTGTTCAGCATCTGGTCCAGCGCGCCTGTAGTTTCGCCCACCGACACCATCTGCACTACCATGGCGGGGAATATCCCGCTTTCACTAAGCGGCTGCGCAATTGTCCGCCCTTCACTGATGCTGGAGCGCACATTATATATGGCTTCTTCCACTATCTTGTTGCCGGCGGTTCCGGCAGCGACATTCAATGTTTCAAGTATGGGTACACCGCTGTCTATCAAGGTGCCCAGTGTTCTGGTAAGTTTTGCCACTGCTACTTTTCTCAATAGAGGCCCAAATACAGGAGATTTGAGTATCAGCCTGTCCACAACACGCTTACCTTTTTCTGTTTTGTAGTATTTTTTGAACAGAAATACCATAACTGCCATAGCACCAATCATGACCAGGAAATAGGACTTCACGAATTTACTGAGGTTGACCACCATCTGGGTAGGAACCGGCAGACTACCGCCGAAATCAGCAAACATTTGCTCAAACACAGGTATTACAAAGATAAGGATTACTCCAATTACCAGGGCGGATATGCCAAGTACTATGATAGGATAAGTTAGCGCCCCTTTGACCTTTCTTTTAAGGCGCAGCGCCTTTTCCATATAGTCGGCAAGACGCTTTAAAACATCATCCAATATCCCTCCCATCTCTCCTGCTGCAACCATATTGCAGAAGAGCCGATCAAACTGCTTCGGGTGTTTCTTCAGGGCATCGGCAAAAGTGGAGCCACCTTCAACGTCAGACTTTGTATCCATGAGTACTTTTTTAAGGGTCTTGTTTTCTTGCTGGCCAGCAAGGATTTCCAAGCCTTGAATAAGGGGAAGGCCTGCATCTATCATTGTGGACAACTGCCTGGTGAAGATAACAATCTCCTTCGTTGTAACCTTTTTTTGAAAAAGTGCTATATTCTCCAGCAGGTCCTTGGGCTTGGCCTTGATCTTAGAAGGAGATATTCGTTGTTGTCGAAGTAAACGGCGTACCGCCTGCTCGTCCTGGGCCTCGATCTCGCCCTTTTGTATTTCACCATTGCTCGCGGTGCCTTTCCATGCAAAAATTGGCATAAAGACCCCCAAAAAATTAGTATATGTCCTTAGCTACAAAAACGCATATCAGTCCTTTCAACCTTATCGGATATGTTTCGGATAAACTTGATTTATCGCGGAGATATTAAAGAATTTGTAACCGTTCACGCTAATGTGTCATGATTCGCGCTGCCATGTCATTTCGACCAAAGGGAGAAATCTTTACCATCCAGAACTCAGGTCTTTCCAGTTTGGGTTCATCCGGTTCACCAAT
>QNAY01000101.1 GCA_003645605.1 Thermodesulfobacteriota bacterium | reverse complement strand
TTAACTATTAACTATTTTTGCAGCTCCTTCCTTCCATTTCATAATACCTGGTTTTCCACGGTCGTCTGGCAAACGCAAAGGCGGCAATTATTGTCAGCAATATCCAGTTCCACCCGATCAGGATAAGCGCGGTCCAGGAATAGCCTCCGTAAGGTTGTTTGATTTCAGCGTAGAGCTCTCCGATGAGGATGACTCCCAGCACAAAGGGAACAAAGTATTTAATTGTGATATCCCACCAATTGCCCAGTTTTATCGAAGAAATAGAGTTTACATGTTTTCTGAGGACCTTGATATTGAAGAGCCAGCCGACAAGAAGACATTCAGCAATACCCACGACTATAAGCCCGTAATGAGTAATAAAATGATCTACGATATCTAACCAGAGCAGGCCGGCCTGGGTAGTAAAGATTGTCGAGCCGAAAAAGCCCAGGATTGTTACCAGGGTTATGAGAGGCTTTCTCCTGAAGCCAAACTTGTCAACCGATGCGGAAATAAAGGCCTCTATTATTGATATTGATGAGGAAAGCCCCGCTACAACAAGGCAGAAAAAAAAGATTGCACCAAAGAGGTTCCCCCCGGGAATAAGGCTTACGGCCTTTGGATATGCGACAAAGGCAAGGCCTATGCTTTGAGAAACAACTTCTGATATAGGCTTTCCCTGCGACGTGGCCATAAAACCCAGAACAGAAAACACGGCAATGCCTGCAAAAAGGGAGTAACCGCTGTTTATGAATACGGTTAATATTGCGTTCTTTGTTATGTTGGCCTTTCCGGGCAGATAACTTGCGTAAGCTATCATAATGCCGAAACCCAGACTCAGAGTAAAAAAGATCTGGCTGTATGCGTCTATCCAGACAGTTGGATCGGATAATTTTGAAAAATCAGGCTCAAGATATGCTTTTAGGCCGTTCATAGAACCATCGAGCGAAATTGACCATAAGACAAGGACTGCGGTTAAAAAAAAAGCAGGGGCATAAATATTTTATTTATGTATTCTATCCCGCGCCGGACACCCCTGAAAACAATGCCCCAGTTTATTAACCAGACAACAGAGAGTGCCAGAAGGATAGGGGTCCTGATGTGACCTATCTCAGAGGGAAATTTGCTTGTCTCGAGGAATTCATTGAAGAAAAAGGTATTGGGGTCATCTCCCCAGCCAAGATAGAAAGAGAGAAAAAAGAAGTTCAGGCACCATGCAATAATAACTGAATAGTAAAGAACAATACCGAACATTACAAAAATGACGGCCCACCAGCCAACCCACTCCCATTTTTTGTTTATTTTTGCAAAAGCAAGAGGTGCCGAGCCCATACGTTCATGTCCAAGGGCAAATTCCAGTATCAATAAAGGTATCCCTGCTGATAAAAGGGCAATGATGTATGGAATTAGGAATGCGCCTCCTCCATGACTGTAGGCCATATAACTGAATCTCCAGATATTCCCGAGACCCACTGCAGAGCCCACAGCGGCAAATACAAAACCGAGTTGGCTTTTCCATTGCTCCCTTTGCAATTCCATCAATACTCCCCTATTTTATGAATCTAAGTTAAGCGATTAGCTGTTATCCATTAGCATTTAGGTGTTAGTAGCCTATTTGGAAAACAGCAGCAAATTAACCGCTAACCGCTAAAGGCTAATTGCTCAATTTAAGTAGTGCCTGAACGAAAACCCCTCTTTTTGTCATTTTGACCGTAGGGAAAAATCTTTAATGCCTGTATTTTCAGTACGATAAGATTTCTCGCTTTGCTCGAAATGACAGTTTTGGTTAGTTTTCGTTCAGACACTAAGTAATAAGAGTAACTTGCTAAATCAATACTTAAATGGTAAATAGAGCCGATTTTACTGTTGATAACGCACGTTCAGTGAGACCCGGTGGTGCTGTCTGTGTTTCCAGATGGTGGAAGGGTATTTTTGTGGCTGGACGGAGGAAAAACCACATTTATTTCAAGGAGAAACTATGGCTTACGTTACAATGAAACAGTTGCTTGAAGCAGGTGTCCACTTTGGACATCAGACCAGACGATGGAATCCCAAGATGAAGCCTTACATCTTCGGTGCCAGAAACGGAATCTATATTATAGATCTCCAGAAGACCGTAAAGCTTTTCAGGGTTGCCTATGAGTTTGTGATAGAGACGGTTGCCCAAGGAGGGAAGTTACTTTTCGTTGGTACCAAGAAACAGGCCCAGGATTCTATAGTTGAGGAAGCCAATCGATGCGAAATGCCTTTTGTGAACAGCCGTTGGTTGGGTGGGATGCTCACAAATTTCCAGACCATCCAGAAGGGTATTGATCGTCTGAAACGTCTTGAAGCCATGTTTGAAGACGGCACTATCGAGCGTTTTCCCAAGAAAGAGATTCTTCGTATGGACAGGTTACGCCAGAAGCTGGATCGCAACCTTGGTGGAATAAAAGATATGGGTTCGCTGCCCGCCGCTATTTTCGTTGTGGATTCAAGGCGGGAGCAGATCGCAGTAAAGGAAGCTAACAAGCTCGGGATTCCGGTGGTTGCAATAGTTGATACCAACTGTGATCCTGACGGTATAGATTATATTATTCCGGGAAACGATGATGCCATTCGGGCCATACGCCTTATTTCATCTTTAATGGCAAATGCATCCCTGCAAGGTAGGGAAAAATTTGCCGAGGTCCAGCAGGCAGCTACTGATAAAAAAATTGAAGAGGAAATGGCTGGCGATGATACCGCAGGTGATGACACCAAGGGTGAGGTGGAAGTAGCCGTTGCTGAAGTTGCTGTCAGTGAAGCCGTTGCTGTTGAATCTGCTGTTGTCAGTGAAGTTGCTGTCCCTGAAGTCGCTACCTCTGAAGTCGCTACAGGCGAGGATACCGGTTCTGAAACAGATGTTTCATAATAGCTCAAAGCCTAATAAGGCTCAAAGCTTAAAGCTCAAAGAGCTATCGCAATCAGTCCTTTTCAGCTTTCAGGCTTTCGGCTCTTTTGCAACGCGGAATAAGAATTAATTTGGAGGATTAATATAATGACACAGGTTACTGCTGCAATGGTCAAAGAACTCAGGGAACGGACCAAAGCAGGTATGATGGATTGCAAGAAAGCTCTTCAGGAGTGCGATGGAGATATGGGAAAAAGCGTCGACTGGCTGCGTCAGAAAGGGCTTTCTGTTGCCGCTAAGAGAGCAGGTCGGTCAACTTCTGAAGGCGCTGTTCAGAGTTATATTCATGCCGGTAACAAGCTTGGTGTTATGGTTGAGGTCAATTGTGAGACGGATTTCGTGGCAAAGACTGATCAGTTTGTCCAATTTGCCAGAGACGTGGCCATGCATATTGCAGCCGTCAATCCTGTTTGCATAAAACGTGAAGATACTCCTCCTGAGCTTATAGAGAAGGAGAAGGATATTTTGCGTAAACAGGCTGAGGAGTCCGGCAAGCCGGATAATATAATTGAAAAGATCATTAATGGCCGCATTGAAAAATTCTATAAAGAAGTGTGCCTGCTTGAGCAGCCCTTTGTGAAGGACCCGGATATAACCATTCGGGACCTTTTGAATGAGCTGATTGCCAAGATGGGTGAGAATATCAGTGTCAGGCGTTTTGTGCGGTTCCAGGTCGGGGTGGAAGCGGAATAGTGGCTGAAACCACACAGGGATCACCGGGCTATAAACGCATTTTGCTGAAGCTCAGCGGTGAAGCCTTGCTGGGGGATGTGCCTTATGGGATATCTCCTGCGGTCATGGATGCCCTTGCCAATGAAATTGGTCTAGTCCATGAACAGGGTGTGGAAATCGGATTGGTTGTTGGAGGAGGAAATATCTTCAGGGGGATTGCCGGTTCTGCCCAGGGGATGGACAGGACAGCCGCTGATCAGATGGGCATGCTTGCCACGGTTATGAATTCCCTGGCCCTTCAGGATGCCTTAAACAGGCATGGGGTCCAGGTGAGGGTGCTCTCAGCCATAGAGATAGGGCGAATTGCAGAGCCATTCATCAGGGGAAGGGCCCTTAATCATTTGTCAAAGGGCAGGGTGGTCATATTTGCCGCAGGTACGGGAAATCCCTTCTTCACTACCGATACTGCAGCGGCCCTCAGGGCCCTTGAGATAAATGCAGAGGTCCTTTTCAAGGCCACAAGGGTGGATGGTGTCTACGACAGGGACCCAAAGGTTACTCCGGACGCGAAGAGGTATGATCGCCTGACTTACCAGGATGTCCTTGAAAAGGGTCTTAAAGTCATGGATGCTGCTGCCATATCTCTGGCCAAGGACGCAGGACTTCCGGTAGTTGTGTTTAATATGCAGATCCCGGGCAATATAGAACGGGCTGTGAAAGGTGAGCAGGTTGGTACACTAGTTGGAGGCTGAAAAGAGCAAGTAGAAGGTGGAAGGCTGAAGGCTGAAGACGCTGTGATCGGAGGGATGACTGAAAATGAAAAAAACAGTGATTAAAGAGGCGAGCGGTAAGATGGATAAGGCTATTGATGCCTTTAAACGGGATCTTTCTCGTGTACGAACCGGAAGGGCTTCTACTGCCTTACTGGAAGGGATTAATGTCGATTACTATGGAACTTTTATGCCCCTTAATCAGGTGGCTTCTGTTGCCATACCGGAAAGCCGCCTTTTGTCCATACAGCCTTGGGATATCAAGATCCTTGGAGATATTGAAAAGGCCGTTCTTAAGTCCGATCTTGGTCTTACTCCCAGCAATGACGGCAAAATCGTCAGGGTAAATGTACCACCCTTGACAGAGGAACGTAGAAAGGAATTGGTCAAACTGGTAAAAAAGATGGCTGAAGACTGCAGGGTGGCAATACGGAATGTGCGAAGGGAAGCCATTGAACGTCTGAAGGGCCGGAAAAAAGCCAAGGAGATCTCAGAAGATGATCTCTTCAAGCTCCAGGATGAGGTCCAGAAGGTAACTGACGATCATATCAAGAAGGTGGAAGGGATTATTGCCGATAAGGAAAAAGAGATACTGGAGTTTTGATAAAAAGAATGGCCAAGCCTTCAGACCTTATTCGGCTGCCAAGACACGCTGCCATCATTATGGACGGTAACGGCAGGTGGGCCAAGCGTCGAGCACTCCCCAGGATCATGGGTCACAGGCAGGGGGTAAAGGCCGTACGTTCTACAGTCCGTCTATGTAGAGAGTTAAATATACCGGTTTTGACCTTGTATGCATTTTCACAGGAAAACTGGGGTCGGCCCAGGGCAGAGGTGAGTGCCTTAATGGACCTCCTGTATGATTATCTGAAGAGCGAGCTTGATGAAATGCTCGGGAATCAGATTTCGCTGCGGGCTATTGGACAAATCGAACGCCTTCCTGAACGGGTCAGGACCTGTCTTCTGGATACCATCGAGAGGACTTCTTCCAATACCGCTATGATTCTTAACCTCGCCTTGAGCTATGGAGGCAGAGCAGAGATAGTAGGGACAGTCAGACGTCTCGCGCACAAATGTCTTTCAGGAACCCTGAACCCTGAAGATATAGACGAAGCCATGTTCGCTTCAAACCTTGATACAGCCGGGCTTCCTGATCCTGATCTTCTTATTCGCACAAGCGGAGAAAACAGGCTCAGCAACTTCCTTCTTTTTCAGACAGCATACTCAGAGTTCTATATAACTCCTGCTCTCTGGCCGGATTTTGACAAAGAGGAGCTCTTTAAGGCCCTTTTTGAGTATCAGAAAAGAGAACGTCGTTTTGGGTTGACTAACGAACAGCATTCCGAATCATGCATCGCCAAAGGCTTTTAACTGCGGCGGCCCTGGGCCCTTTAATCTTCATAGTGCTCTGGTGGGGCGGCAGGAGGCCTTTTGACCTG
>QNAY01000100.1 GCA_003645605.1 Thermodesulfobacteriota bacterium | reverse complement strand
AGTAATAAAAAATAAATAACTTGAACAAAATTATATTTCCGCTACAAAATCCAACCGTCATTTGCGGCCATAGAGATTTAGTGTATAAGAAGACATTCTTCATTCATCAGTTTACGCTTTTTTCGAAAAAGCGTATATTGTCGAAATGAATGCCATTGTAGTTGGGCACGCTACGCTTTGCCCAACCTACATTTTCCAACGCTTTCCTATAAATCAGGCACAGGAGGAATGATATAGTTTTTTGGTATCCTTCATTTTGTAGCCATCTGTAGCTATCGTAGGTTGGGCAAAGCGTAGCGTGCCCAACAAATCGACTAATGGCGAAGAGCTAATCGCACAAGTCATATTTTTTGCGCTATATTACCCTTTAAGTATAAACTACTTTTGACTCGTCATGAAGGAGTCCTATAAGAACTTCATTTTTTGTGACTAATTTTTAGTTGTAACAAGAATGAAATCTGCCCGTAGGATGCTACGGCTCTGTTTAATTTTGTTCAAGTTATTTATTTTTCGTTCCTAATTGGCTCATTAGTTCAATATTCTATACCTGATTTAACAAAGCAATTGTTATTGTATGTCTATTGACACCACAATTTTCCATTCTTACCTTGCTTTGGAATAAAAAGTAACTTCTCAATACATGCAAGTCTTTAAAATCTAAGGATATTATAAATCATGCAACTTGAAAAATTCACAATGAAATCACAAGAGGCCCTTCAGGAGGCCCAGAGCTTGGCCCAAAGCAAAGGGCATCAGCAAATCGAACCCGAACATCTGCTAAAGATACTGCTGGCCCGGCCTGAGGGAATTGTGCCATCGGTTCTGAGGAAAATGGGGGTTGAAATCCAGGCCATTGAAGCCGAAGTGGATGAGGCTGTAAACAATCTCCCTCAAGTGAGCGGAGCGGGTCTGCAGGTCTATATGTCGTCCGCGCTGAATCAAATACTGGAAAAGGCATTTACTATTGCGGATAAAATGAAGGATGAGTATGTCAGCCAGGAACACTTGGTCCTTGCCATCCTCGACGCTTCCCACACAAAAACCGGCCAGGCATTAACAGGCCATGGGGTCAACAAGGACACCTTCCTGCAGGCCCTGGTATCTATAAGGGGTAGCCAGAGAATAACCGACCCTAACCCTGAGGAAAAGTATCAAGCACTTGAAAAGTATGGAAGAGACCTCACATCTTTTGCAAGATCAGGGAAGCTGGACCCGGTAATAGGTCGCGACGATGAAATTCGCAGGGTCCTGCAGGTACTATCACGAAGGACCAAGAATAACCCTGTCCTTATAGGTGAGCCCGGTGTTGGTAAGACTGCGATAGTAGAGGGTCTAGCCCAGCGAATAGTCTCCGGCGATATTCCAGAGACACTGAGGGACCGGCGCATTATTGCCCTGGATATGGGGGCCTTGATCGCAGGGGCCAAGTTCCGGGGTGAATTTGAAGAACGGCTGAAGGCGGTCCTCAAGGAAGTAGCGGAACGGCAGGGCGAAGTCATCCTGTTCATAGATGAAATCCACACTATGGTGGGGGCCGGAGCGGCCCAGGGATCCATGGATGCATCGAATATGCTGAAACCTGCCCTTGCCAGGGGGGATCTTCACTGTATCGGCGCCACCACAATAGACGAATACCGCAAGTACATTGAAAAGGATACGGCGCTCGAAAGACGCTTTCAACCAGTAATGGTGAATGAGTCCAGTGTTGAGGACACCATTGCCATACTCCGCGGGCTGAAAGAAAAATATGAGGTGCATCACGGGGTGAGGATAAGGGATTCAGCCATAGTTGCTGCATCCACCCTGTCTCAACGCTATATCACGGATCGCTTTCTCCCGGACAAGGCCATTGATCTTATAGACGAGTCGGCAGCAAAGCTGAGAATCGAAATAGACAGCCTTCCAGCGGACATTGACGAACTGGAGCGCCGGAGCATGCAGCTTGAAATAGAACAGCAGGCCCTGAAAAAAGAAACTGATTCGGCATCTAATGAAAGATTAGAGAAAATCAAACAGGATCTTGCCGACCTCAGAGAGCAAAGCGATGCGCTCAAGGCCGGATGGCAGCAGGAAAAGGGAATTATTCAAAAAATCCGTGATATCAAGGGACGTATAGATCAGCTCAGGATCGACGCAGAAAGATTTCAGCGTGAGGGTGACCTGAACAAGGTAGCTGAGATCCTCTATGGAGAGATCCCAAATCTTGAGAAGGAATTGAAAGAGGAACAGGACCGTATAGAGGAGCTTAAGAAAAATGGCACCAGCATGCTTAAGGAAGAGGTGGACGCTGACGACATTGCAGACATCATATCCAAGTGGACCGGAATACCGGTCAGTAAACTTCTTGAGGGAGAAAAAGAAAAGCTGGTCCACATGGAAGCTCGCCTGAGCCAAAGGATTGTTGGCCAGGAAAAGGCCATACAGGCGGTATCAAACGCAGTCCGCAGGGCCAGGGCCGGTCTGCAGGACCGTGCGCGACCTATTGGTTCCTTTATCTTTCTCGGGCCCACAGGTGTTGGTAAAACAGAACTGGCTAGGACCCTGGCTGAATTCATGTTCGATACGGAACATGCCATAATTCGTATGGACATGAGCGAATACATGGAAAGACACGCAGTCGCCAGGTTAATCGGTGCGCCTCCGGGCTATGTGGGATATGAAGAAGGAGGCTATCTCACAGAGGCAGTGCGGCGCAAGCCCTATTCTGTTATCCTTTTCGACGAAATAGAAAAGGCCCATCCTGACGTATTCAACATACTTCTCCAGATCCTGGACGATGGAAGACTCACCGACGGCAAGGGTCGTACTGTAGACTTCCGCAACACCATAATTATCATGACTTCCAACATAGGCACTGACCTGATTCAGGAAATCAAGGACCCGGGGGAAGTGGAGCACAGGATGATGGACGCCCTTCGTCTCCGCTTCAAACCCGAGTTCCTGAACCGTGTGGACGACATGATCATCTTTCACTCACTTAGCAAGGAACATCTGCAAAGTATTGTGGATATCCAGCTCAGCTATCTCAAGGACCGTCTGCAGGAGCATAATTACGAAATTGACGTAAGTAACGGGGCAAAGACATGGATAGCCGACGTAGGCTATGATCTTACTTACGGGGCCCGTCCTCTCAAGAGAGCCATTCAGCGCTACATTGAGAACCCGCTGGCCCTTAAAATCCTGGAGGGGACCTTCAAAGAGGGAGACAATATCCTGATAGACATGGACGAAAATGGCCATGTGTTATTCCGAAAAAAATAAGGGGCAAGGGGCAGGGGTTCACAAAAAAATCCGCGAATTTTTGCTTTTGGATTAGTGCAAAAACGTTCGTTTCTGTTATACTAATTTTATCTTGTTGAATAATAACTTGATGGGCCTTGTTTTTCTCCGGCCAATGTGCGATTATTTACAGCAATACCCCAATTCATAGATAAAAAACTTGGAAAAGGATGATGAATTATGACAAGAACTAAAAGCAGGCCTTATACAGTAGATGATGTTCGCCACATCTACAAGAACTACTCAAACATGACTACGGTTGAAATCGCAGACGAACTCGGTATCAGCAAAGCTCAGGTCTCGAAAATCGTTACAGAACTTCGAAAACAGGGAATTGATCTACCAAAGAAAAAACGTGAGAACCCGGTTGAGATATTTGTCCGGGAGGAGCCCGGCATTAAACTCAGTTCTTAATACATATAGATAATTGAGGGATTGCGAATTGAGGAATTGAGGAATTAAAGGGGCTTTGCATACTGATAATTGAAGGATTGAAGGTGTTTCTTTGATTCTAATCCCTCAATTCCTAAATTCCTAAATTGTTACTATCAGTATCTTTTTGCTGAAAAAGCGGGAGTTTGACAATAACTACGGTCTGGCCGTCCTCGGCCCGGATATCGATTTTTCCGTGGTTGCCTTGCACAAACCTATAAATGATGTTTAAGCCACGACCCCTTACTTCACCTTTTTTGACCTGATCAATTTTTTCCTCTGGTATCTCTCCTGTATTTCTGATCTCGAGACAGGCCATGGTCTCCTTTACATAACAGCGCATGCACAGAGCGCCTCCCTGTTTCGGGATGGCATTGGCAGCGTTGTTCATAAGATTGTCCAGTACTCGTTCCAGACCGAAACGTGAACAATAGACTAATATCTTTGTTTCAATTTCCGGAGGCTCTATTCGGATGTATTCGCGCCATGATTGCCGAACGGCTTCCTCGTTGAGGCGGAACCGCTCTCCGGCAATCTCACCGAGATCCAGGATCTCTTCCCGGCCCTCCAATCTCATGGCCAGGGCCATATCCTGCATACGGACCGTTTCCTTAAGGATGATGTCCATGTATGTGACCAATTTGTTCCGTATTCCCTCAAGGTCTTCTGATTCCATCAGATTCCTGGCCCTGGAGGCGAATCCTGTAATAGCAATCGCAGGATTCTTAAAATCGTGTAAAATGTCGTCCAAAAACTCTAACCGTAAGGCCTTCATGACTTCTTTTCCAAAAAAAGTCAGCAGATCTATCTCTTCGTTCATAAAAGATAACTTCTGATCCGTAGCATAAAAGGTCATCAGATAACGAGTAATCCCGTTGACCTTGAGAGGGATTATCAGTATGGAATAAATATGATGCTTTTCAACAAATTCCCGCATACCTGAGCTGGTAAACCGGCTTTTTTCAGGATCTTTGATCAACAGATAGGCAGGATCGATCCGCTCAAACGGCCGGTCTCCGTATTCCGGCGCCCCGTGGATCGCGGTTTGAAAATACGGATGGTGGCTTACTGTAAAGGTATAGCCCAATCGGTGATACGTTTTGTTCAGGGGATACCCTGCCTCAACACGGATAAACTTCTGATCCTTGGACACTGAAAACAGGGAACAGCTCTTGACCTGCAGATATGGATCAAGCTCGGGGATCAGGTCCATGAATAAGTCCTTCAACTTGATCCCTTCCCGGTTACTCAACTTAACAAAAATCCTGTCTACTATCTTCTCTTTGTGCGCATTCAGCCTCTGTAAGGCCAGGATCTTCCTTTTGGCCAGAACATAACTTACGCTGCGGGCCAGGAGCTCGGCATGGATGATCTCAAAAGGATCAAACTTCCGATTATCCTCCTTGTAATAAATTTGAAGGGAGCCGAGAAAGTCTCCTTCCGAACCTAAAAATTTTGGAACCTGAAGAGAGACCGCCAATAGGGAATGAAATCCTTTATCTCTCACGTTACTTTTAGCTTTGAAGTGCGGATCCTCAAGGAGGCTCGATATAGCTATGCTTCTGTTTTCCCGGGCCACCCGTCCTGAGATGGAATCCTCAAAAGGGACGGCAATTTTACATTCGGTTTCAGCAATCCGGTGTGTGCCGAGGCAGGTCATGCTCAAGGATTCGGGATCAAAGAGCCGTATGGATGCGGCTTCGGCCTTAAGAATATTTGTGATTTTTTCCGCAGCAATCTCAAGGATATTCTTTTCTTCAAGTCCGGAATCAATATCAATAATTTCTTCAACATCGCGGATAATGCCGGAGAGGACTCCAACCAGATATTCCTGCTCGATGGAACGGGCCAGATCCAGACGCTCTGAATTAGTCAGATGCTGAAGTGACGGATGGCTTTTGATAAATTGGAAAAAATTTTCTTTCATATGGCTTTTCCCCGAAAGAAATTAGTGACAGAATAATTTCGATAATTGATAATCAATATTATAGAAAATAGGCATCCTTCATTCACCAGTTTACACTTTTTTAAAAAAGTGTGTATTATCGAATCGTAACCGTTCACGCTAATGTGTCATGATTCGCGCTGCCATGTCATTTCGACCAAAGGGAGAAATCT
>QNAY01000099.1 GCA_003645605.1 Thermodesulfobacteriota bacterium | reverse complement strand
GTATTATCGGAAGTTCCACAGTCAGAAGATAATCCGAAAGTACGGCAAGTATCTTGTGGTGACCTGTTTCCAGTATCCAGGCGTCAAGTGGCTCATCTTTCCTTTTTTCTATGTGTTTCAGCAGCCAGTAACGGGTCCTTGCCTGGCGTACTGCTGCAGCAGCACTGAGGCCTTGTTGGAGGTATATAGCAAATTTTATCAGGTCCTCTTTTGCGTGAAGTGGTCTGCCTTCTGAAAGCATGTATGTAATCTGCTGCTGCATAAGGAGATCAACCCCACGTCTTAATGGAGAAGTTATAGTGGTATATACATCCAGACCAAGACCGTGATGTATGTCAGGCTCAGTCCCCAGATTACCTCTACTGATGAGTCTTCTTTGCCTGAAATTGGCCAACAGATCTGTTTCGTCCCCGGAGATAATACGGTCCCTTGGTGGAGGTTGGCTTCGGTAAAGTGCCGGGATAGCATGATTCCTTAAAAATTGGGCTGCTACAAGATTTGCCAGAATCATGCACTCTGCTATAAGAAAACGGCCTGGCCCTGGTTGAGAAAGTCCTACTTCTACCTCTCCGGCCTCATCAACCTGTATGACAAGTTCGGGGATGGGCAGAGGAAGGGCGCCGTCTTCAATTCTTCTGGTCTGGCGGGCGATGCAGAGTTCATGGAGAGTGTGGAACGGATGTCCTTCTTCTGCTATTCTTGCCTCAGCCTCCTCATATGTGAGGCGCTCTTTAATATTGATTACGCTACGGACTATTCGCTGGAAAAGGATGTTTCCTTTCGGGTCTAAATATATAAAAAAGGATAGGGCCCTGCGATCCGTTCCCATCTCAAGGCTCCAAGCCCCCTGGGAAAGTATTTCAGGGAGCATTGAGATTTTACGATCCGGCAAATAAATGGTTGTTCCCCTCCGGATTGAATCTTTAAATAAAGGGGTGTCGTGCTCTATCTGAAGCCCGATGTCGGTTATGTGGACACCGATTTCCCATTCATTGTTGACCTCTCTGAAGCTCAATGCATCATCAAGATCCAGGCTTTCCGGTCCATCTATGGTAAAAGTATAAAGTCCGGTCAGGTCCTCCCGGCCTTCTTTTTTTGTATCTGCCTGGAATTCAGCCAACGCTTCCGCCTGTTGGATGACCGCCTTGGAAAACTCGGTGTTTATTTCATATCTGAGCAACTCAAGATTTTCTTCTTTATCCCATATTTTTGCCTTGATAAGGGTGTCGAAGGGGGCTGTGGGGCTGCTAAGGCCTGCCTGTCTGAACAGTTCGCGAACTAAAACGGCTTGCTCTGACTCGTCTCCATATATACAGAAGTTTTTAATATTTGATATCCAGAACGAAATATCCGGGTCATCAAGTTCTTTAATGGCCAGATCTTTTTTTGATGGGTCATCTGACCATAGGTCCTCAAGCCACCGGCTTCCCCTGATAAGTCGTGCAAAACGTTCCGCTTCTCTGGCACGTTGATCCAGAATCCGCTTGATTGCCTCAGGAGATTGGACTTTTATCATCCCCTCCCTGAATTTGAAATACGTATGATCGTCTATTACCGCCCGAATAAAGGCAGCCTCATGGTCGGGCTCCACGGTCTGTTCAAAGGCTAGTTCGGCCAGTTTCCCCGGAGGCCAGAGTGCCTGTTCGTCCTCAACCAGGTCCCAGAGTTCAGGAATGTTGATTTTTTCTTTCAGTGCCTCTCTACGGTCATAAATTTCGTATAGTTTCTTAATACGGATATCTCTTGCTTTAGTAGATAATTGCTGTGTAGATACGTGGATAAAACGGCTGGAGGCGAGGTTGATTTCTCTCCCAAGATGGGTCAGTAAGTGATATCTGGCTCCCTTCTTAGCAATACACTGGGCGCATATAAAACGCCGGCCTTCCAGGAATTCAACTACCTGGCTAGTTGATATTTTCATTTAGCATAACCGTTCACACTTTTTGGCAGGGAGCGAATAATTACCATCCAGCCGGAAATCATGGAAGTAGATTCCCGAGTTCGTCAGCGGCCCGGTTAAGGCCATAGTCCGCCAGTTGGGCGGCGGTAAGCCAGCGTAAGCCTGTTTTTCTGTATAACCCGGCTTTCAGAATATTTTCCATTAATGTCTGTTGTGTCTCATCAAACGTATTGCGCCAAAGTATTGCTCCGTCTGAAACACGGATTATTTGGAGAGTAAAAGCCACAGAGGCAGGCCTTTTGACCGAATACTCTCCGCCTATGCGATCTTCAAATCTGAAGAGTTTGCTGTACAACACTGCATCTACTTTGAGTTCCTCGCCAAATGTCTGGATCAACCGGAGCTCGGAAGCCTTTATGTCTGTGGCTAACAGGGAATTCAAAAAACCTATGCATTGGCCCTCAGACACAATCAAGAACCTTTGGTCACCCTGAAAAGCTTGAGATAAAAGACGAGTCACTTCACTGCCTGCCTCCGGAGTTATTTTGCGGACATTAGATAAAGGGCTGCTCAAGAGGCAGGTTGGCCTTTCCCGACTGGGCTGGGCAGATGCCCGGTCCATTGGAAGAACCGCAATCCGGTTTAGCACTGGAAGCGGAGTCTGCTTTGTTCCACCCCTTTTTTGAAAAAAGCCGTTGCACCCATGTAAAAGCAAAAGAGGAGCAACCAGGCAAAATGACAGCAAAAAAAGGGAAATGGCTGGGGATATTCTAAAATTTGTATTTTTCATATATGTTATCCCTCCTGTTTCTGAAACCTATAGCATCCCCTTACTGGAAAGAGGGCCTTTTAATCTGGGATCAAACTGTGTTGCCTGATCAATAGCCCTGCCTAGTGCCTTGAAGACCGCTTCCGCAATATGATGGCTGTTTTTTCCATAAGGTACCTGAACATGGAGAGTCATGCCGCTATTTACTACCATAGCCCGCAGGAATTCCTCAACCAGTTCCGTATCAAAATTTCCCGTTTTGGACGTAAGAAAATTTACCTTGTAAACCAGATAAGGCCTATTGCAGATGTCGAGATTTACACAAGCCAGGGTTTCCTCCATAGGTATGGAAGCATTTCCAAAACGTTTTATGCCGCTCAAGTCCCCAATCGCTTGGGCCAAAGCCTTTCCCATGCATATCCCTATATCTTCTACCGTATGATGTGCATCGACCTCCAGGTCTCCTGTGGCATTGAGATCCAGATCAAAGAAGCCATGTACAGTCCAAAGTGTCAACATATGGTCTAAAAAGGCTACCCCGGTGTTTATGGAGGTTTTTCCCCGGCCATCTATATTAAGATTTAAGTTTATGTCGGTTTCTTTTGTAGTCCTGCTGATCTTTGTTTTTCTTGACATGAAGGTTACCTGCTCAAGTCAGTTTTAAGTTTGTTAAATTTCTGGCCGATGAGAATTGTGATAACTAATATTTCGTGAGGATATGAACAATACTGTGGCAAGGCCAAAAAAACCACCATTTTCCAATATGGAAAGTATTATAGAGCCGCTCCAAAAGGAATTCAGTATCCGTTTTTTTGCCTTTAATGAGATTCCATACGCAGTGGCCTGGGCCGAACGCGGCAATATAGCTATACATGAGAACTATCATTCCCGCAGACGCCAATCATATCATGTTATATGCAGTGAAAAAGATGAACTTCTTCGTTTATGCCGAAAAATCGGTATTCCTTCAAGTTATATTACAGCCTCAGAGCTTTATAAATTTTGGCATATGACCTGGTTTCCCAAGATGGAACAGAACTGTGGGTTGCGATAAAACGGTATTGTAATCCCGTAAACGGTTACCATAACCTTTTAATTGAGTTATAAGTATTATTCAGGTCACTATAGCCCCCTTGGAGGCACTGCTGACTTGCCTTGCATACCGTGCGAGGTACCCTTGAGTGATGCGAGGCTCCATCGGCTTCCAAGTGCTTCGCCTTTGATCCAGTTTCTGTTCAGTGACCTGAAGACTCAGTTTTCTGGCCGGGATGTCGATGTTTATAATGTCTCCTTCCTCAATCAGACCTATTGTACCTCCGTCAGCAGCCTCCGGTGATACGTGGCCGATAGCCGCGCCTTTGGTTCCCCCACTGAATCTGCCGTCGGTTATGAGGGCGACGTCTTTATCCAGTCCCATTCCAACTACAGCGGCCGTGGGGGAGAGCATCTCCGGCATACCCGGTCCACCTCTTGGTCCTTCGTAGCGGATAACTATTACATCTCCGGCCTTGATTTTATTGTTCAAAATGGCGTCGTATGCATCATCTTCTGAGTTAAAAATCCTGGCTGGACCCTTGTGCCTCAACATCTCCGGCGCTACTGCAGACTGTTTAACTACAGCACCCTCAGTAGCAAGGTTTCCGTATAGTATGGCAATGCCGCCTTCTTTGTGATACGGGTCAGTAACAGGGTGAATTACATCCATATTGTTTATTGCCGCCTGCTCAATATTTTTTCCAACCGTGGAGCCTGTAACTGTTTTTAGGTTCGTATCAATGACTCCCAGTTTATCCAGTTCCCTGATTATGGCCTGGATGCCTCCAGCCAGATCAAGTTCCTGAAGACTGTGCGGGCCCGCAGGGATCATGCTGCAGAGATGGGGTGTCTTGGCGCTGATTTCATTAAAGATCTCCAAGGGGAGATCCACTTCCGCCTCGTTAGCGATTGCGGGTACATGAAGCACTGTATTGGTTGAACACCCCAGTGCCATATCTACAGCAATAGCATTTTTAAAGGCAGACAGCGTGGCCACGTCCCTTGGCCTTAAATCCATTTTCACTAAGCGGACCGCCTGGGCGCCGGCGACCTTTGCGAGGCGAATCCTGGCAGCTGATATAGCGGGAATAGTACCGCTTCCCGGAAGGGCCAGTCCCATAGCTTCAGCGAGACAGTTCATTGAGTTTGCTGTGAACATCCCGGAACATGAGCCACATGTGGGACAGGACTCATTCTCAATTTCGTAGAGTTCCGCTTCGCTCATGTTTCCTGCCTTCACCTGACCTATTCCTTCAAATACAGAAATCAGGTTGACCTTTTGTCCCCTCCAGTCTCCTGTCAGCATGGGACCACCAGTTATAGCTATAGCAGGAATATTGAGCCTGAGCATTGCCATCAGCATACCCGGAGTTATCTTGTCGCAGTTCGGTACAAGTGCAAGGCCGTCAAAGGGATGGGCCTGTGCCATGAGCTCGACTGAGTCAGCTATCAATTCTCTGCTGGCCAGAGAATATCGCATCCCTAAATGATTCATGGCAATGCCGTCGCAGACACCAATTCCACCAAATTCCACAGGAGTTCCCCCTGCCATCCGGATCCCCGCTTTGACTGCATCTGTTATCTGACGCAGATGTATGTGGCCGGGGATAATTTCGTTGAAGGAGTTGGCCACGCCTATTAAGGGCCTTTGGAGTTCCTCGTCAGTGTAACCTATGGCCTTAAATAGCGCTCTGTGGGGTGCCCGCTCCAAACCTTTTTTCATTCTGTCACTGCGCATAATATCTTCCTTTCATTTGATGGGTACTGTATGATTATAATTTAGGAATTGCGAATTGAGGAATTGAGGAATTGAAGGTACTGTAATGATTGTAATTGAGGAATTGCGAATTGAGGAATTGAGAGATTGAATGTACTCTTTTGATTATAATCCCTCAATCCCTAAATTCCTCAATCCCTCAATCCCTAAATCCCTCAATTCCTCAATCCCTAAATTCCTCTATTAAAGCAGAATGCCAAAAGAGGAAAGGGAAATCAAGGTAAAATGTCTATATAGTGTCTGAACGAAAACTAACCAAAACTGTCATTTCGAGCAAAGCGAGAAATCTTATCGTACTGAAAATACAGGCATTAAAGATTTCTCCCTACGGTCGAAATGACAAAAAGAGG
>QNAY01000098.1 GCA_003645605.1 Thermodesulfobacteriota bacterium | reverse complement strand
TGTACCAGCGCCCAGTATGGCCTTGGGACCGTTTGATATCGGCTTTCCCCCACCGATTTGGACCAGTTGGTCTTTATGTAAGACGGTAATACCCCATGCAGCGGCTTCGAAATCATTTATAAGATAAAGGGTTTCCAGGCCGAAGCGCTTTTTCAGGTCGTGACCGTCAATAGTCCATGGGATATTTGTGGCCTCAACCCGGTTTCCCTCCACTACCCCGGCAACAGCCATGCATGCACAGGAAGGGAGCGGTTCGGGTGCGTCCTCTACAAAAACCGCAAAGACATCTTCGAATTTATCAAAGTCCCTTGATGGATAGTGCTTCTCAAAAAGGATTTTATCTCTCTATAATGGCAACACGGGCATTAGTACCCCCGATGTCTCCGGCAATGACTTTCATTGCTTATTGTCCTTTTCCCTTTCTGGGATGTGGGCACGTCTTACTTCCTGAATCATTTCTCATGACGACAGGTTACAGCGCTGAGCTGCCTCCCAGAGCGTTACTATGCCCGCCTTATAGTCTTCCAGAAAATCACGTAGTATGTTCACATTCAACATTCGATCTGTAAGCGTTTACAGGGTGCTGCATATGCGAGGCGTACGGGTACGCAGACGTACTTCCTGTACTTCAAGTGCCCGACAACGAAGCAGATGCGGTGCCCTGTGAACGCTTACTCCTTATGGCCCTTGAAAGATCCCTTGTAAGCATCAGGACGCGGATAGAGAGCTCGCGAGACAGTAGCCCAGTGCCACAACTTGGAGTAATGAGCGCCTGCTTCTTCACCATTTCCGGATCTATGCCTAACTGTTTTATCTGCTCGTCCCACAGGGTCTTTAGACTTGAAACATCTTCTCTTATCAGGTCTTCTTCGTTTAATGTCGGAACAAGGCCCCATGCGATTATCTTTCCTTTTTTCAGGAAATCCGACAGTTGTTCCTTATACAGGACTATGCGGTCAAAAAAGCCATAGGCATCGAAACTCAGGATATCCACCGAAGTTTCCAGGATCACGGACCAATCCGTGTTTGCGCATACGTGAATACCTGGGATACCGCCTGCCTGTTGTACAGTATCAATTACCTCAGTCAGGTCGGAAATTACATCTTTCTTTGTGACGCCGACCATAGCAGAGGACCCGAATCCGGCAAGCGCAGGCTCATCCAGGAACAGGATTACCTCATGGCCCAGGGCCCTCATCTCTTCTACCTGGTATCTGGCCCTGAGGGCGATGGCCTTGACTATCACTTCACGAAGTTGAGGATTGAAGAAAGCCAGGCGACCCGACTTGTCCTTAAGGCCGCTCAACATAGTAAAGGGACCTGTGATCTGGCCTTTGAGGGCAACAGGCTTGGAGCCGGCCTGTGGGATCGCTTCAAGAAATGCCTTGAAACCGCGTCCGGTTTTGTCGGAAAAGGCAAAGATGGATTGTTTCAGAGATAGCCCTGCCTCAGTGACCCCCAGGTACTGTTCATAGAAGGAGAGGAGCTCTTGCTCAAAGGCCGGATCTTCCGTGTCAAAATGGAGGGAATCTCCCTCTCCCCGTATTCCGGGAAGACCTTCTGTAAACTGGGAAAGGAGCCTTTCCTCCGGATACCCCGGTAGCTGGGCCCATAGCGGAATTTCAGGCATATACTCCAGGATAAGCCTGGTGGCTTCCTGGTGGTCCGAGAGGGGCAGACTTCCAATCAGTGTTGGTAATGCATTGGGTTTAAAGGTCATTTTGTTCCTCACAGGTGATCATACTGTAAAAAGTCCTGAAATATGATTCCGCTCAAAATGCTCCAGATGCAAGGCGCGAGATTTCCGAGGAATGAGGCGTACTCGCGTACGCCGCAGTGACGAGGAAATTGAAGCAACGCCGCAGATGGGGTATTTTCAGCGGAATCATAGGTATTTAATTTTATACTGTTCCAAGTGGAACTCAGGTTTTGAGACAATCGTGATTTCCCTCTCAAGGGATTTTTCCAATAGTTCCACATTATGAGCCTCTTCCTTAAAGAGCATTTCTCCTATCTTGGGATGGACAAGGACATGTATGCCGGTGCTGTCATCATGTATTGTCTCTCGCTGTATCCGGTAGAAAATTTCGTAGCACAGGGTCCTTTTAGATTTAAGTTCGCCGGTCCCATCACAGTAGAAGCAGGGTTCGCAGAGTACATGGTGCAGGTTCTCCCTGTTTCGCTTTCTGGTCATCTGGATAAGGCCGACTTCTGATATTCGCAGGATGTTGGTCTTGCTCCTGTCCTTTTTAATGGCCTCTTTGAGGGTCTTAAACACATCTTCTCTGTTTGCTGCATTCTCCATATCTATAAAATCGATTATAATCAGACCTCCCATGTTTCTGAGTCGGAGCTGATAGGCGATCTCCTTAGCCGCTTCAAGGTTTGTCTTAAGAATAGTGTCCTCCAGGTGACGTTTTCCTACGTATTTTCCTGTGTTGACATCTATGGCTATGAGTGCCTCAGTGGTCTCTATGAGTATGTATCCGCCGGATTTCAGCCACACTTTTTTACGAAGGGCCTTTGACAATTCTACTTCAATGCCGAAGGCATCAAAGATAGGCATTGACTGCTTATAAAGTTCGACACTGGGCCGGAGGTGAAGGGCAAAGGTCTCAATAAAGGCCAGAATACGCTCATGGGCGGGGCTTGAGTCAACCACCAGCCGTTTTACATCACAGGTAAACAGGTCCCTTACTACCCTGAGAGTAATATCCAGGTCTTCATAGACAAGACTCGGGCAGTGAAGGCTTTCAGCCCTTCTTTGGATATTTGTCCAGAGGTGAAAGAGAAATTTCATCTCGGCCTGGATGTTTTCCGCAGTAGCGCCTTCACTTGCTGTTCTGGCTATAAATCCGAAGCCATTTGGACGTAGTGAATCTATCATTTCTTTTAGACGTTTACGCTCAGACTCGTCTTCGATCCTTCGAGAGATCCCCATGTGATTCATGGTCGGCATGAGCACCAGGTGTCTACCTGGGAATGAGATGTGGGAAGTGACCCTGGCGCCCTTGCTTCCCAGGGGATCTTTGGCTACCTGGACCAGGATTTCCTGACCTTCGTGAAGCAGGTCCTCTATCCTGAAAGATGGTGGGGTGTAGTGCAGGGGGTGATCTTCCTCAGCGGTAAAATGTGCTAAATGGCTTTCCTCGGCCTCGCTCTTACCAAGCATCAATTCAAATTCGGAAAGGTGGTCGTAGACATCCGTCACATATAAAAAGGCCGTACGTTCGAGCCCAATATTTACAAAAGCGGCCTGCATCCCGGGAAGGACCCTTACAACACGTCCTTTGTAGATATTTCCCACATATCCCCGCTCGGCTACCCGCTCTACCTGGAATTCCACAACAGAGCCGTTTTCCAATAAGGCGACCCTTGTTTCCCAGGGAGTGACGTTGATGATGAGTTCGGCATTCATAAAATTATTCGTACTTGCGAACAAGGACGTGCCTGCGTCCCATGTTGTCTGTGGGGCTCACCACCCCGGCATGTTCCATCTGTTCTATCATTCTGGCTGCCCGGTTGTAGCCCACACGGAGCCTGCGCTGGAGCATGGATATGGATGCCTGGCCGGTCTGGGTGACCATCTCAACGGCTTCGTCATATTTATCGTCAACCGACTCCCCGCCCGGATCCGATGTTTCAGAATCCTCTTCTCCGGGGATAGGTTCAATCACCGTCTGATCATAATCGGGCTCACCCTGGGCCTTAAGGAACTCCACTACCCGGACTATTTCCTTTTCAGACACATAGGCCCCGTGGATGCGCTCCAGGGCCGAAGATCCTGGAGGCAGAAAGAGCATGTCCCCCATTCCGAGGAGCCTTTCAGCTCCCATAACGTCCAGTATGGTCCGGGAATCCACTTTGGATGAAACCTTAAAGGAAATCCGGGCAGGAAAGTTTGCCTTGATAAGGCCTGTAAGTACATCAACTGACGGCCTCTGAGTGGCCACGATGAGATGAATTCCAGCGGCTCTTGCCATCTGAGCAAGACGTGTGATTGCTGACTCCACTTCCTTGGAGGAGACTATCATCAGGTCTGCCAGCTCGTCTATGATGATTATCAGGTAGGGGAGGGGCTCTTCGGCGGTTTTGTTGTATCCCTGGAGGTTTCTTGCCTGGGCCTCTTCAAGGAGCTGATAGCGACGTTCCATCTCCATCACCGCCCATCTCAAGGCCCTTGTGGCCTCTTTGGGTTCGCTTACAACCGGATGTAAAAGGTGAGGGATCCCGTCGTAGAGGGAAAGCTCTATCCTCTTGGGATCTATCATAAGGAACCTCAGTTTGTCGGGATGATGGCCATAAAGGAGAGAACAGATCATGGCATTAAGCCCCACACTTTTTCCAGTACCTGTGGCACCTGCGATCAGCAGATGAGGCATTTTGGTGAGGTCTGTAACCACAGGCTGACCCACAATATCCTGTCCAAGAGTCAGGGGGAGCCTTCCCCCAGTTTTTTGAAAAATATTGCTCGAAAGGATTTCCTTTAAATAGATTATATGTCTGGTTGTGTTTGCCAGCTCGATACCGATAACCGCCTTGCCTGGAATAGGGGCAACTATCCGGACGCTGTGGGTCCTGAGGGCCAGGGCCAGGTCATCAGCAAGGGATGCCACCTTGTTGATCTTAATCCCCGGAGCAGGCGAATATTCGTACATTGTAACAACCGGTCCGGGACATATCTCTACAACGTTTCCGGCAACTCCAAAATCCAGGAGTTTTTTCTCAAGCAACCGGGCATTAGAGAGATAGATCTCTTTGTCTATTTCCTCATTTTCTTCCGGCGGGTCATTCAGTAAGGTCAAGGGCGGCAGAGAAAAATCCCCTGCAACCGGGCTTATTTGAAACTTTGATTGCTCCTGCCCTTTAGCATCTTGTCCCTTTTTGCCTGAATTCCTCCGAGATTCGGTAATCTTGGGGATATCCGGTACAGGGCCTTCAAGGTGGACGTCTTTCTCTGAGGCCTGTTTCATGTTCCGACCAGGGGGTTTTCGAACCCTGGTTCGTTGAAAAAAACCGGGTTTTTTGATTGAAGAGATAGCCGACCAGATATTTGCCAGGGAAAATGTGGTTGCAGCCAAGAGGCCGGTGATAAACAGGACTACTCCGGACAATATGGTTCCCCATTCTCCGATCCAGTTGATAAGAAAAGCAGTAAGACTGAGACCTACAATCCCTCCACTCGCTGCATTGGGCGTGACGGCAGTGCCTTCGCCGGTCGTAGACGATAGGGCAAAGGCCATACTTGTGGCCAGAAGCATGGCCATCCAGCCAAAGATCAACAATGGGAACGAAGGGAGTTGATCTTTTTTTGAACAGAAGTGAGACCATGCCATAGCTGTAAGGATTACCGGTATCCACCATGAAGCAAGCCCCAGCGTTTCCATAAAAAAAGCTGCCAAGTTGGCCCCTACAGGCCCCATCCAGTTACTGGAACCTTTAAGCTCATAATGGCTAAGGGAGGGGTCCCCGGGGGAATAGCTCAGTAAAGAAGCGCAGGTGAATATAGCACCTGCCAGGAGAAAAAGCCCCATCATTTCCCGGGAAAAGGCTCCTTTCTGGTCTGAAGTATTTTTTTGGGCCCTTGATTTGGTTTTATTGGACATTAAATACGCACCATATTTGATGTTTCAATACTTTCTTACTCATAATACTATAACGACAAATGGCTGGAAAGGCTCAAATGCCCCGATTAGCCTTCTACCTTCAGTCTATCTACCTGGTGTCTGAACGAAAACTAACCAAAACTGTCATTTCGAGCAAAGCGAGAAATCTTATCGTACTGAAAATACAGGCATTAAAGATTTCTCCCTACGGTCGAAATGACAAAAAGAGGGGTTTTCGT
>QNAY01000097.1 GCA_003645605.1 Thermodesulfobacteriota bacterium | reverse complement strand
TTCTTAATTGACACTTCCATAAAATACAATTTGATGGTATCATTTTAAAAATTCATTCTATTTTTTTTGCTTTCTCAAAAGCCAAAAAAACATTTCATTCTTTGAGTTTTGCAAGAGGCTCATGATGCAGGTGTTTGCTATCCGGTTTTTCGAGTTTGGCCGAAAACTTCCGGAAGGCAATAGTTGAGATTCGCCATAGCAGATCAACAATCATGATATTCTCTGCCCGGTTCTTGGAATCGTTGGCCAAAAAACGTGCGAATTCACAATCTTTGTCTGTTGTCCTTCCCCTCTTTAATGTACCCTTCATGGGTTTGGAGCAAATTCTGTCGTCCTCCAGGCGGAAGAAAAGTTCCGGGGAAAGGGAAAGAAGCCATTTTTTCCTGTTGCGTATCACAGCCCCGTAAGAGACAGACTGCCTGGCCCTATGCAGTGAGGATTTTTATTGGATTTACAAAGAGGAACCCTTCCATTTTTCGGGACGGGTAATTTTGATGACAAAGCCATGGGATTAACATCTATAATTAATATTTTTACCCTTGACAATCATGTATATTTCTTTTAGATGTCCAGTGCCTTTCATTCAGAGAGGACAAATGTTTTTTGCAGTTAGAAATTGGAGTATATTGTATGGCAACACCTCTTCCAAAGGTAAACGAAATTGAACGTAAATGGTATGTTGTGGACGCCAGTGATAAGGTTCTCGGCCGATTGGCAACTCAAATTGCCACAAGACTGCGGGGTAAGCACAAACCTATTTTCACCCCTCATCTGGATACTGGTGACTTTATCGTAGTAGTAAATGCAGATAAAATCAGGCTTACCGGTCAAAAGCTGGACAAAAAATTCTATTACAGACATTCAGGCTATCTCGGAAGCATGAAGGCGGTTACTGCTCGCAAATTATTGGAGACAAAGCCGGAAAAGGTTATTCAACTGGCGGTTAAACGCATGTTACCCAAAAGTCGCCTGGGACGCAGCCAGCTCAAGAAACTTAAAATCTATGCCGGCCCACAGCATCCACATCAGGCCCAAGTTCCTGAACAACTTCAGCTAAACAGCTAGACTAACGACCCATTTAAGGATATCGGCAATATGGAACAGACACGCCACTATGCCACCGGCAAAAGAAAAACTGCTATAGCCCGCGTATGGATATACCCCGGTGAAGGTAGAATGACGGCTAATGGCAAGCCCTTTGATGAATACTTTGATGTAGGTACCGCCCGTCTTATTACAGAACAGCCTTTTGCTATTACAAATACGCTCGGCAAATTCGATGCCATGATCAAGGTCAAGGGTGGCGGGAAAAGCAGCCAGTCCGAGGCAGTCCGCCATGGTGTAGCCTGCGCGCTTCTGCTGGTCGATGAAGGATATCGGATCCCCCTAAAGAAGGCGGGTCTCCTTTCCAGGGACGCCAGAAAAAAAGAGCGCAAAAAATATGGACTCGCAGGGGCCAGAAAACGTTATCAGTATTCCAAGCGCTAGACTCATGGGAAAAGTTTAGGCACTTATCCCGAAACAATGTTACGCATAGCAATAGTAGGAGGATCCGGTTATACGGGAATTGAACTCCTGCGTATCCTGAAACTCCATCCACAGGCAAACGTAGTTGCAGTAACATCCCGCAAATATGCAGGCCATCCTGTGGAGGAGGTCTTTCCCTCACTGCATGGCTACAGTGATCTTCTCTTCACAAAGCCTGATGTCACCTACCTGAGCAAATCCGCTGAATGGATTTTTACAGCAGTCCCACATAAGGCTGCCATGTCGATTGTTCCGCAATTTTTTGACGCGGGATGCAGAATCATAGATCTCTCGGCGGATTTTCGTCTGAGGGACCGCCGGACCTATGAAACCTGGTATCAGGCCCACACTGCCCCTGAACAGCTTGATAAGGCAATATACGGACTGCCTGAAATCTACAGAAAAGATATCGCATCAGCGCAACTTGTAGCAAACCCTGGCTGCTACCCAACCAGTGCGATCCTCCCTCTTGTCCCATTGCTTCATTCGGGAATAATCAGCTCTCAAGGGATAATAGCGGATTCAAAATCCGGAGTCAGCGGGGCCGGCCGGAGCCTCTCCATGGGAACCCTTTTTTGCGAAGTCAACGAGGGACTCAAGGCATATAAAGTGGCTGAACACCGTCACATGCCTGAAATAGAACAAGAACTTTCCGCAGCAGCAGGCAAACCCGTGGCCATGACCTTTATCCCGCATCTGATTCCCATGACCCGTGGCATCCTCACCACGACCTATGCCCGACTTACCGAGGAAATATCCACAGACAAGGTCCGTGTTGTCATAAAGGAATTCTACAAAGATTCTCCCTTTGTGCGTGTATTGCCGGAAGGCACTTTCCCCAACATATCCTATGTGAGGGGAAGCAACTTTTGCGATATCGGAGCAAAGGTGGACGGGCGCACCAACACACTTATACTTGTATCCGCCATAGATAATCTGGTAAAAGGCGCATCAGGACAGGCTGTCCAAAATCTCAATATAATGGCCGGTCTGAACGAATCTCTCGGCCTGGACACAATACCTCTCTGTCCTTAGACCATGGACTATTCAGACCAATCCCGCCATCCATCCAGAAACATAAAGCTTACCATCCAATACAACGGGACAAAGTATCATGGCTGGCAAAAACAGGTCGGTCAGATAAGCATTCAAGAAGTTATCCAGGCTGCCATCGAAAAGATGACAGGTGAGCAGGTCTGCCTGATCGGCTCAGGAAGAACTGATGCCGGAGTACACGCCCTGGCCCAGGTAGCAAATTTTCATACTGATTCGAAAATACCCCTTGAAGGATTTTTAAAGGGTCTGAACAGTCTGTTGCCGGAGGATATAGCTATATTGGCCGCATCAGAGGCTTCCCCTGATTTTCACTCAATTCGGAACTCAATCTATAAAACATACTGCTATCACATCCTGGTTTCAGATACCAAGATTCCTTTTTGGAATAAGAGGGCATGGTTGCTAAACCGGTCGCTGGATATCCATTCCATGGAAACGGCGCTCCCTTCACTCATAGGCACCCATGACTTCAGCGCCTTTAAGGCTGGCGGAAGCAACGCAAAGACAGGTGTCCGCACCATATACTTGTGTGAAATAAAGCCGATAACCTGGGAAATATTCCCTCCAGCCGGAGGACTGCACTATATATTTACTATTGCCGCTAACGGTTTCCTCCGTTATATGGTCAGGAATATTGTGGGGCTTTTGGTGCAAATCGGTCTTGGAATAAGATCTTATGAAGATATGGCCGATGTGATTGCCTCTAAGGATCGTTCTTCAGCCGGTCCCACCGCTCCACCACAGGGTCTGTATCTTAAACGAGTTTATTATGATATATCCGAAATTCCGTTCATTATTAAATTGATCGATTAGCCTTTAGCTATCAGCGGTTAGCTATTAGCGGTTAATTTGCTGCTGTTTTCCAAATAGGTTACTAACAGCTAAATGCTAACAGCTAAACGCTCAATTCAGTTATTAATGATCATCAAAAGGAGCAACAATAAATGTCCTGGACGTTACCACTTGCAGAACGTGTACGAAATCTCAAGCCGTCACCCACACTTGCAGTAGACACAAAGGCCAAGACTCTCAAAGCACAAGGAGTCGACATAATAAATCTGTCAGCAGGAGAACCGGATTTTGATACTCCTGAGCATATAAAAGAAGCTGCTATAAAGGCCATCCGGGATGGATTCACAAAATATACGCCGGTAGGTGGTATCCTCGAGCTGAAGGAGGCTATAGGGGCCAAAATAGAACAGGACTATGGGCTGACATACCGGCCTGAACAAATTATGGTCTCAACCGGAGGAAAACAGGTCCTGTACAATGTGGCTCAGGCCATTCTGGACCCGGGAGACGAAGTCATAATTCCAGTGCCCTACTGGGTCTCTTATCCTGCAATGGTTGAGCTTGCAGGAGGCAATGTTAAGTTCCTGACAAGCGACCCTGACAAGGACTTTGCCCTGGACCTGGCGGCACTGGGCTCCATGTTAACATCCAGAACCAAAGCCATAATCCTTAACAGCCCGTCAAATCCCACTGGTGCCGTCTATAGCAGAGACGACCTTAAAACCGTAGCTGAGCTGGCGGTTGAACATAATTTTGTAGTAATCACTGACGACATCTATGATCAAATCCGCTTTGGCAACGAAGGCCCGGAGAATATTGCCTCTGTAGTCCCTGAGGCACAGGAGCACGTAATGGTGGTAAACGGTGTGTCAAAGACTTATGCCATGACCGGCTGGCGCATAGGCTATCTAGCAGGTCCGGAGGCTGTAGTAAAGGCTGCAACCAAGATACAGAGCCAGAGTACCTCCAATCCCAACTCAATAGCCCAGAAGGCCACATTGGCCGCACTGACCGGCCCTCAAGACGGTGTGTTGAAGATGAAAGAGGCCTTTCTCAAAAGAAAAAACTACATTATGGAAAGACTCAGGGCCATTCCGGGAATTTCATGTGTAGAACCCAAAGGGGCCTTTTACGTATTTCCTGATCTTTCATTTTATTATGGGAAAGAGACATCAGACCAAAAAATCAGTGGATCGCTGGACATGGCTGACTACCTGCTGGAAAAGGCTCGAATTGCCGGAGTGCCGGGCGTTGCCTTTGGAGACAACCGCTTTATGCGATTCTCCTATGCTACAGACCTGAGCATAATCCAGGAGGGGATGGACAGGCTGAGCACTGCCCTCAGCAATCTCAAGTAAGGAATTCCAGAATCCGGCAACGTAAGCGTTCACAGGGCACCGCATCTGCTTTGTTGCCGGGCACTTGAAGTACATGGAGTACGTCTGCGTACCCGTACGCCTCGTATCTGCGGCAACGTAAACGCTTACAGTTCGGTGAGTTGCGGTAAAACGGGCAATATAATCCCGTGAACGGTTAAACTGATTGATATGAAAATACCCATAGTCATGGCTGCCTTTGGCACAACCACCAGAGCGCTGACGACCTATGAATATATCGATAAAAGGGTCCGGGAGCGTTTCCTCGGCCACAAAATTATCTGGTCTTATTCATCCCGCATGGTGAAGGACTGGATTAAAAAAAGAAAAAATATTGACATGAAGCATCCCCATGAGGTGTTGCAAGAGCTTCATGAAAAGGGGCATGAATGGGCTGTTGTACAGTCAATTCATTTTCTGGCCGGGCATGAGTTCTACCGGTTGCTTGCCGAGGTTGATCATGCATCGATTCGGACATCCATCGGCCTCCCCCTGCTCAGTTCTCCTGAAGATTATCTGGCTGTTATCAATGAATTGCGACCGGTGGTTGCTGCTCACCCCGGCGAGGCAATAGTGCTGGTTGGACACGGCACGGATCATCCCATCTGGTCAAGCTATCTTGCTTTACATCATATGCTGCGCGAAGAAATCGGCCCGCAGATTTATGTGGGAGTGGTTGAAGAATACCCTGAACAGGACGCGATTGTAGCCCATGTCAGGCAGGCCGGATTCAAAAAAGTATGCCTGGTGCCGTTTATGCTGGTTGCAGGGATGCATTTTGAAGAGGATCTGATCAGCGAGAACGAGCATTCATGGAAAACGGTCTTCCAGGACCATGGGATCACCGTGTCAATTGAAGGAGAGGGGCTTGGATTATATCCCGGCATAAGTGACATATTCTGTGACCATATTGAGGCGGCAATAGCTGTCATTCCTGGAAATATTCGTTAAAAAAAATAGGTTACGCTAAAAGCGGGTATTTCTGTATGTTAGTCATTTAGGTTGAAGGTTAAAGGATGTCGATCCGAAGACTTCCCTTTCGTGTTTTCGGTATTTCGTGCTTTCGTGATAATTCTTTTCTTTTTCGTGTGTTGCA
>QNAY01000096.1 GCA_003645605.1 Thermodesulfobacteriota bacterium | reverse complement strand
TGGTGAACCGGATGAACCCAAACTGGAAAGACCTGAGTTCTGGATGGTAAAGATTTCTCCCTTTGGTCGAAATGACATGGCAGCGCGAATCATGACACATTAGCGTGAACGGTTACAAATAATTTAAGCTGGATTTTAACACGTTCCCTGTGATTTTGCATGGCTATATTCGACAGCGATCTTAACCAGACTGGTGGCCCATTCGGGGCGCTCAAGGGCGTGAATATGGGTATAGGTCCCAAAGATATTTTTAAACACTATTCCTTCAAGCTGTCCGTCAAAGCCATGCCCTCTTACTACACGGCAGCTTAGTTTGCCTGATTTTTCTTTGTCCACCAGGACCGGTCTGGAGTAATGAAATTCATGGCCCCGCAATATTGTCCCTACATCATAAAAGGGGTTTTGGGAAACAACTTCCAGGGCGCTGTAGCCATGGCCGACCGGCTTTTCACCGACAACAAAATCCCAACCGATGGCCCCTGCCATAGGATAGGTCCGCCCTTGCCAGACAAGTTGCCTGCCCAGATACATCAGGCCTCCGCACTCTGCATAGACAGGGAGTCCGCGATGTATAGCCTGATAGAGATCTTTTCTCATGGCTTCATTAGCTGAGAGGCGGGCAGCCTGTGTTTCAGGGAATCCACCTCCTATATATAGTGCATCGAGTTCCGGCAATCCGCCACCTTGAAGGGAATCCAGGAATATGAGTTTTGCCCCGGCTTTCTCTAGGGATTCAAGGTTTTCAGGGTAATAGAATTGGAAGGCCTCATCCCGGAACACACCTATAAGGGGTGTTTGTGACAAAGGGATTTTTTCGGCACCAGGAAATAATTTCGCGTCATCCATACTGCCAAATTTCCATTCCTTACTCTGATCAGCGATCTTTGCTAATGTATGGATATCCACTGATTCTGTCACCATCCGGCCCAGCCGGTCCAGGGCTTCGGCGGCCTCCGGGTGTTCTTCCCACGGAGTTACGCCAAGATGGCGCATGGGGATAGGATCACCCTTCATCCTTGGCAGGGCGCCGAGTACGGAAATGCCGGTGTATTTTTCCACAGATTGCCTGACAATTGTTTCATGGCGCAATCCGGCTATATGGTTGAGTATCACTCCTTCAATACGAAGTTCCGGATCAAGCCTCTGACAGCCCAGGACAAGGGCCGCAGCTGTTCTGGTCATTTTGGTGCAGTCCAAAACCAGGACAACAGGGGCATCTATCCACTTGGCAAGTTCCGCCGTGCTACTTGAACCGGACTCATCTACTCCGTCAAAGAGACCGCGATTACCTTCTATTACGCTGATATCAGCATCTTTTGCTCTGAAGGCAAAGGATTTGCGGATGATTTCCCTGGACATAAGGAAAGGGTCCAGGTTGTAGCATGGCCTTTTGGCTGCCTGTGAGAGCCATCCGGCATCAATATAATCAGGACCTTTTTTAAAAGGAACCACTTGAAGGCCCTGTTTTTGCCAGGCCCGAACCAGTCCTAAAGCGGCAACAGTTTTTCCCGCTCCGCCCTTAAGGCCCGCGATGACTAATCTGGGAAAGTTTGCTTGGAACATGTGACTACAGTAACTCAATATTACGGAATTTTTCAAGGAAGGCGGATTCTTTTTCAAAATCACCCAATGCCTTATAACAGTTTGCAATATAGGGAATCGTTTCTCTTGAGTCCGGGAATTTCATAAGGCATGAAAGCGCTTTGCTAAATTGCCCTAAGTTCATATAGCTGATTCCCAGGCACGTATTCAACGGCTCACTGCCAGGGAAACATTTAATGCCTTCTGATAAAATCTTGATAGATTCATCAAAGGCCCTGTTTTTTTGTTTGATGATGCCCAATCCCAGATAAGCCCGATGGTCTGGGGAATAATCCAATGCCCTTTTGAACAGCTTTTCAGCGGTTTTATCTTTTTCCCTGACGGCGTCGATCCTTGCGTAGTCCCCGTGGCTGAAAGTCATCCCCAGTCTTGAGCAAAAACCTGAATGCAGTTCGTAGAGGTTTTTTTTATCTATAAGTTCAATGGAATCAACATAATGGTGAAGATTTCCATAGTATTCACTCCTCAGTTTTTCGCCAAAGGCCAATATCGTGTCCCTGGACAGACGGGGATCAGTCTCAAAATACATGATATCTTCTATTTGCTGCAGCCAGATATCGTCTGAGACCTTGAATTTTTTCTTAAAATCCGAGTAAAGCGCTGTGCCTGGAAACAGGTCAAGGATATAAAAAATACTACTCATCGGCTTGATTTTATGCATCAGATCTATTGATTTCTGAATGGTTGCCCAGCTCTCTCCAGGGGAGCCATAGATGAAATAGGCGCGTGCAAGAATTCCGTATTTAGTAGTCAACTCAAAGGCTTTTTTAATATCATGGGCCTTAATATTTTTATTCAGGCAATTTCTGATTTTATCAGAACCACTTTCCACACCGTAGCTGATTTGAATGCAGCCGGCCTTCCTCATCCAATATAATATTTCTTCATTCACACAGTTTGCTCGCGAGATAGCAAACCATGTGATATTAAGGTCCCTTTCCAGGATTTTTTTGCATATCTCAATTACCCGATCCCCTTTGAGCGTAAAGGTGTCATCTGAGACATAAAAAAACTTCACTCCTTTTTTGTACAGCAGCTCCAGTTGCTCCACAAAGTATTCCGGAGAATGAAATCTGACTTTACGTTTCCAAAATCGGGGCGATCCGCAAAACGTACAATTCCATGGACACCCTCGAGACGAGATTACATGCTGATATTTGAAATATTTTGCCGGATTTGGCAGCTCATCAATATCTTGAACAAATGCGGCATCTTCAGTCTTTAGTATCTTGCCTGCTTTCCTGAAACAGATTCCCTTAATGTCTTCGACATGTTTATAATCTGCATTTTCAATACATTTTACCAGATTTAAAAAGGTGTACTCCCCTTCTCTCCTAACGATGAAGTCTATTTCCCGGAAATGGGTCAGAAAATGTTTCCACAGAAAGGTGGCTCCAACCCCGCCAAACACGGTCTGAACCTTTGGATTGAGCTGCTTGGCAATTTGGGCGACCTCTATGCCGCCCCAGCGGTTCGCGTGCAGGATGGAAAAACCAATAATATCCGGCTTCTTTTCTTTCAGAATCTCCTTGATTCTTTCAGGCGTTTTATTAATATTGTGCCAATTCAATATTTCAACATCATGGTGATTTGCTTTTAGCACAGCACCTATATAATAAACGCCTATGGGCATGACCCTTACGTCGTAATCCTGGAGTCTGTCTTCAAGGCAGTATGGATATATAAGTAATATTTTCATTTATTTCCAGGTAAGCGTTTACAGGGCGCCGCATCTGCTTTGTTGCCGGGCACTTGAAGTACAGGAAGTACGTCTGCGTACCCGTACGCCTCGCATCTGCAACACCCTGTAAACGCTTACAGTAGGGAAACGGAATAACATAATATTGTATTCAAATCCAGTTTCATCCATAGTTGGTCTTGACATGGAATCACATTTTGTATAAAGAGATGTTCATTATGAATTGTCATTCAGAAAATTATGGGAAGTTCTGAATGATTTAAAAGAAAAAAAAGTAATAAAAGCGGGTCCTTGTCGCAGGATTAATGGATAAATATTAATATCCTGTCGGCAGGGCAAGAAATGATTGGTGTGTTAAAGCTTAAAGAACAGTGCGGATATGAATTTAGAAAAACTCTTGGCAAAAAAAAGAACTCTTATTGTAGATAAGTGGATTAATAGTATCCATGAATCTTATCCTTCTGAAACCGTAGAGTTTTTCAGGCACCAAAAAAATAAGTTTGCCAATCCTGTAGGCGCCGATATTTCTGAAGCAGTAGGGCCTCTATTTGATGAGCTTCTTAACGGAAATAATCAGAAGAATATGTTTTCTCTTCTCGACAAGATAGTCAGAATCAGGGCGATTCAGGATTTTCCGCCTTCAGGGGCTGTTGCTGTTGTTTTTCTACTTAAGAAAATCATCAGGGATGAGATGAGAAAAGATATAGATACAGATGGATTTTTTGAAGATCTGTTGGAATTGGAGTCAAGGATCGACTATTGTGTTCTCCTCGCCTTTGACGTATACATGAAGTGTCGGGAGAAGATATGGGAAATCAAATTGGATGAATTTAAGAAAAGACCATTTTTTGTAGAGGGAGAGGCAAGGTGCCTTTCCTATATGGTTCGACAAGAGCAGGGGCAGGGTAAAGGAACTAAAGACTGCTGTAATAGTTGTGGTCTAGGAGAAGTGAGGTAACGGTAATGGGTGTAAAAGTATCGTTAGGTGTATCTCTTGGTGCTGTTCTGGTAATCGTAGTGGTTGCTTTGGTCGGGGGGGGAGTGTCAGCCCTGCAGCCTGTCTTCGGGATTTTTGTTCCCTATGCGGCGTTTGCCATATTCCTTGTAGGGTTTATTTATCGAGTAGTGGACTGGGGGCGGTCGCCTGTTCCTTATCGTATTCCAACTACGTGTGGGCAGCAGAAGACATTGCCCTGGATAAAACAGAATAAGATCGAATGCCCTAGCAGCACACTCGGGGTTATAGGCCGTATGATTCTTGAAGTATTCGCTTTCCGTTCGCTGTTCAGGCATACAAAGGCGGAGATGGCAAGCGGCAATATCGTCTACGGTGGTTCAAAATGGATCTGGCTTGGTGCATTGGCATTTCACTATTCTTTTCTTATCATCGCTGTCAGACATCTGAGGCTCTTCCTTGAGCCTGTACCGTTTTTAATAAATGGGATGGATCTGGTGGATGGGATGTTCCAGATAGGTGCGCCGACGCTTTACCTCACCGACTTATTACTTATAGGTGCCGTGAGCTATCTTCTGGTAAGACGTCTTATAGTACCGAAAATGCGGTATATATCCCTGGCTAATGACTACTTTCCTCTGTTGTTGATCCTGGGTATAGGTATTTCCGGCGTGCTTATGCGGTTTTTCATCAGGGTGGATATCGTGAGCGTGAAGGAACTCACTATGGGTCTGGCGACTTTGCATCCGGTAATGCCGGAGGGAATCGGCGCGATATTCTTTGTCCATGTGGCGCTTATAAGCACTCTGTTTGCGTATTTCCCCTTTAGCAAACTGATGCATGCCGGTGGCGTGTTCCTCAGCCCCGGAAGAAATTTGGCAAACACCAACCGTGCCAAGATGCATGTCAATCCATGGGAATATCCTGTGAAAATCCATCCCTATGAAGATTATGAAAATGAATTCAGAGAAAAAATGAAAGAAGCCGGAATACCAGTGGAGAGGGAATAAAAAATGGCGAAGAATCCTGAATACTATGAGTCGCTGAATATTGATTATAAACCGCCTCGTGGCAACTGGATGGATCGTCCTGTTGATATCAAGAAAGGTATTTATTGCTATCCAGCCAGACCAGAGGTGCTGGAAAATGTCGGCATGAACGATCGAAGCGACTGGGGTAAGTACTGGGTAATCGAAGATGAGGAATGGGAACTCCCTGATGACTGGAAGGAGCGGTTTCTCAATAAAATGAGGGACATGCTCGGCAAGTATCGTACGTTTAAGATATATATGGATATTTGTGTCAGGTGCGGTGCATGCGCGGATAAGTGCCATTATTTCCTCGGCAGCGGAGATCCAATGAACATGCCTGTTATGCGGGCAGAGTTGTTGAGGTCGATATACAGGGGCGAGTTCACTACAACGGGTAAGATACTGGGGCGCCTTGCAGGCGCAAGAAAGCTCACTAAAAATGCGTTGAAGCAGCTCTGGTATTATATGTTTCAGTGCAGTGAATGCCGTCGATGCTCGGTCTTTTGCCCTTATGGGATAGATACTGCGGAAATCACCATTATGGGCAGGGAGATCATGAACGAGCTTGGTATGAATAT
>QNAY01000095.1 GCA_003645605.1 Thermodesulfobacteriota bacterium | reverse complement strand
TTTTTTTTGCCGTCTTCTTCGTTGCTCGTCGATCACATAACCCGTTATGCTCGCTCCTCGCGCCTTGAATACAACAAAAAACCCTATTAATTTTTGTTCAAGTTATTTATCTCCCGTTCCTAACCACCAGTCCATCTGGATACAAAATACACAATCAGCGTTACCAGGGCAGCGCTTCCTGCGGCCACCCATACCCAGAAGGGAATCCGAACGCTCGCAACAGAATGAGTTACAACTGGTCCTATGCCGGGTCTACCTGTTTCAATTTCGTGAGAAGGAGAAGTTTCCCAGTCGTTGGAGCCGGGCAGTGATTCCTGGCTGTAGGGTGGGCCAATGCCATCTCGCTGGAAGAATTTTCCGTCACCGGCATAGGTAAATGCCGGTCCTGCTTGATTCAGTTGCAGCAAGTCATCGGCCCTTAATACTATACCCTGGGTCAAAGGCATACCGTTAAGGAGTGAGCGGGATTCTCCGGTAAGGTCTTTCAACCAAAATTGTGCCTGGCTGTGACGAATCTCCAGGTGCTTCGGTGCCACGCCCGGGAGGTCGATCACAACGTCACAACCCGGGTCACTCCCCACATAGACTGTAGACTGGCGATAGGTCTTGAGTGAAGTTCCCAATTGTATTGTTATGATCACAGGGCCGGAAGGAGAACCGGCTGGAGGGGAAATAGAAGAGACCGGTTTTGGGGCTTTCTGCCGGGCCTTTGAGACAGCAGGTTCAGCCTTTTTTCTAATCACAGACAAAAAACTCGCCTTTGGTCCATCCTTACTGAACGTAATGACATCCCCGTCTTTCAGGTACACTTCATCGATTTGTCTTCCCTGGACAAATGTTCCATTGGTACTGAGGTCTATTAGCTTGAAACGATTTCTTTCCCTGCGGATTTCCGCATGGTGCCTGGAAATGGCCTTGAGGTCAGTAGGAAATACCACAGAGGAATCCGTAGTCCTCCCGATCGTGACAGGAGTTTGTTCAAATTCTTGGATTTGACCTTTTAGCGGCCCCTCTATATGGACTAATTGGACAGTGAAGTTCGGTAGAGATGGCTGTTGTTTCCGGGACATATTACCCTCCCATAAAGATTGACAATTTTAACTTGCTTGACTTGGGGAGACATGTCAAGCCTCAAAAATCCATCAATCTTGAACCTTGCTGAATAACGGAATCTGGGGAAGGCCGCTTGTCTGATGCTCCAGTTCGACCATTTCTGCCAGAGACGGCAGGTCTGACAAATCCTTTAATTCAAATACCTCCAGGAACTGCCGGGTCGTGCCATAAAGTAACGGGCGACCGGGAAGGTCCTTTCTGCCGACAATTCTGATGATCTTTCTGTCGAGCAAAAAACGCAGGGTGCCGCTGGCATCCACCCCTCTGATACTTTCAACTTCCGCCCTTGTTGACGGCTGTTTGTATGCTACAACGGCAAGCGTCTCAAGGGCTGCCCTGCTGAGTCTTACCGGAATTGATCTCTTGAGCCTGAGCACCCAGCTTCGCAAATTTCTGCGGGTCTGAAGACGAAATCCCCCAGCTACCTCTTTGAGTTCAAAGCCGCGTTTTTCGTCGTTGTACTCACCCTGGAGGATTTTCAATGCAGTGATTATCGCACCTCTGTCATGTTCCGGCAGGAGCTGAGTGAATTTTTTCAGACCAATAGGCCTGTCTGCTACCAATAACATGGCCTCAAGAATAGATTTTAGATTATGCCGGGTAGCTACCATAGAATTGTCAAGTAATGGGGCGTTTCGGTGACAATTACGTTTCTTCCACTACCACGGTTCCACTGACCTTGATGTCCTTGCCATTATCATCAATAAAAGAGAGATAGGAACCTTGGATTTCTATTTTGAAACGGCCTTCCCAGGCCCTGATCACGTTTCCATTGCAATCATAGAGGGTCACCTTTCTCTTGATCCCGATAATGTCTGACTTGAGATGCTTTATGCTTTTTTGCTGCCTTTCAGTACACGCAGGCATACTTAACATAAATATTATTAAGGTAATGGAAAAAATGAGCCGTTTTATCTTCAGACGCCTAAAGATCATTTAGCTTTTTCCTATCCCAATTTGAAGGTCTTGGGGTTGACCTCAAGAAGCTGAGATTCGACTTTCTCAGAGTTCTATGGCTTGAGCCTTTTCAACACCGTCTTCCTGCAGGAGACGGGAAAGGACGTCGGGCCCTACCGAATCATCCGTGGTCAGGAGTATGACATTCCTGTGATGGTCCGGATCCTGTCCTACCTGCATTTGGCCTATGTTAATATTCGCCTCACCCAGGGTGATTCCGATTCGACCGATTACCCCCGGACGGTCTTGATTGTAAATGAGCAACATATGTCCCCCCGGCACAGCCTCCAGACAGAAATCATTGATTCTGACAAGACGGGGTTCTTTTTTGCCGAATATGGTTCCTGCCAGAGTATTGGTGCCGTCGGCTGTCTTTACTGTGACGGTGAGAAGACTGGTAAAGTCCTCAGATGTTTTGCTCTTGGATTCAGTGACTTTTATACCTCGCTCTTCAGCAAGTACAGGGGCGTTTACAAAATTCACCTCTTCACTGAGTATTGGAGAAAGGATGCCTTTGATTATTGATATGGTAACGGGTGCAGTCTCAAGGTTTGCTATATCCCCCTGATAGTAGACGGTTACTTCATCCAAGGGTGCGGTGGTAAGGTGGGCATGGAAGGCCCCCAATTTATCAGCAAGATTGAGGACAGGGGTAAGCTGGACCAAGGTTTCCTCGCTGACTGATGGCATATTTACGGCATTTCTCACCTCACCCTTTGTGAGATAGTCCGAAATTTGCCTGGCAACAGCCACTGCAACATTTTCCTGTGCCTCCACGGTTGAGGCGCCAAGATGAGGGGTGCAGATAAAATGATCCATGGAAAATAGCGGGTGTTCTTTACCTGTAGGTTCTGTTTCGAACACATCCAGAGCAGCGCCTGCCACCTTTCCCGACTTCATGGCTTCGTATAAATCCTGTTCGTTGATTATCCCGCCACGGGCACAGTTGAGCACCATAACTCCATCCTTCATCTTATTGAAAAGCTCGGCATTGACGGACCTCTTTGTCTCCGCAGTCAAAGGGGCGTGTATGGATATGTAGTCAGCTCTTGCAAGGACATTGTCAAGGTCGGTCAACTCCACTCCAAGTTTTTTAGCCATTTCGGGACGTATGTGGGGATCAAATGCCACAACTTCCATTTTAAGACCTTGAGCAAGCTGTGAAACAATGCTTCCGATCCTGCCGATACCTATAATTCCCAGGGTTTTCCCTGCCACCTCTTGACCTGAAAAACGCTTTTTCTCCCACTTGCCCGACTTCATTGAGGCGGTTGCCTGGGGGATGTGGCGTGAGAGCGCCATTATCATGGCTATACTGTGTTCTGCAGCAGAGTTAGTGTTGCCTCCCGGAGTATTCATTACAACAATACCCCGCTTGTTGCAGGCAGCAATGTCAACATTATCAAGGCCTGTGCCGGCCCTTCCCACCACCTTCAGATTTTTGGCAGTATCCACTACTTCCGGGGTTACCCTGGTATTGCTGCGAATCACTAGGCCATCAGCGTCTTGAATGACCTCCAAAAGTTCTTCGGGCGAGAGCCCTGGACGCTCTTCCACATCAAGCCCTGCGGCTTCAAAAATTTCAATTCCATCCCTTGCTATAGGATCAGTTACTAAGACTTTCATGTATTATTCCTTGCCCTTTCAAAAATAAAGGTAACCGTTCACGGGATTACAACGCCCGTTTTACCGCAATCCACCGAACTGTAAGCGCTTACAAATAAAGTAACCGTTCACGGGTTCAGGGTTTTCTTTCTTTCATCAGAACCACAAATCAACGGTTCAGATTTTCGTTAAACTCTGAACCTTTGAATCCTGAACCTCTGAGCGGCTACCATTTATTACTGTCTTAGAGTCAGAAAGTCAAAATCATATTTCAGCACTTTTTGCAGTATAATCACATTATTTATTTTGAGCAAAGTACGCCTCAGCAGCAGCTACACCCTTCCCCAGTTCAATAGGATAACCGAGTTGATTAAGCGCTCTTTCCACTGCAGCCAATGCTACGATCATATCCCATTCATTCAGATATCCCATATGGGAAATGCGGAAAATCTTACCCTTGGCTTGGGCCTGACCGCCGGCTATGGTGATTCCATACTCGTCTCTCAGGATTTTTACCACATTTTGGCCGTCAATTCCCTCCGGGGCCTTGATGACTGTTATGGCTTCGGACGGGACCGTGGAGAAAAACTCAAGTCCCATGCCGGTCACTCCTGCCTTGGTGCCTTCTGAAAGACGTCTGTGGTGGGCAAAAAGGGCCGGAAGCCCTGTTGCCCGTATACCACGAAGCACCTCAGCAAGACCGATTATAAGGGATACCGCAGGGGTAAAGGCAGTGGTCTGTTTCTCAATGGCCTTTTTTTCCTTTAAAAAATTGAAGTAATATTTTGGCAATTGCGCCTTTTCTACAAGCTTCCAAGCCTTCTCGCTGACACTCACAAATGCCAGGCCCGGTGGCAGGGACAAAGATTTCTGGGAGCCTGTTATTACCACATCCAGACCCCAGTCATCTGTCTTAAGCTCGTAAACCCCAAGGGCGCTTATGGCATCCACCACCAGGACAGTAGCCGGTTTTTCCCTGATCAGTTTCCCCAGCTCTTCAACAGGGTGTTTGACGCCGGTGGAGGTTTCATGGGCCTGAACAAAAACGGCCCTGGCATCCGGGTTGGCGTCCAGGACCTTCTTGACTTCCTGTGGATCAACGGCTTTTCCCCATGTGACGTCTATGTTTACTGCCTTTACTCCATAAGTATGGCATAGTTCGTCCCAACGCTCGCCAAACTTTCCTCCCCGTATCACCAGTGCCTTGTCTCCGGGAGAAAGCAGGTTGACCACAGATGCCTCCATGCCTCCTGTACCGGAAGACGCCAGGATCAAGCAGTCATTTTTCGTTTGATAGAGATATTTGAGATCCTCCCGGACCTTGGTAAGTATGGCTGAAAATTGAGGTGACCTGTGATGGATGATAGGCTCTGACATTTTTGCAAGAACCTCAGGTGCCACAGCTACAGGACCTGGAGCCATAAGATAGCGTTTGTTCATTTATTAACTCCTTTTTATTTGCTTGTTTTTTCCTAAAGTGATTGGTTCAAAGTTCAGGGTTCAAAGGTTATAAGCTAATGATATACATTACTTTAAAGCACAATACACAAGATTGACTTCTTTCACTTATTGGGGGAAACATGCGTGTCGTCTCTATTGAGGCATCATCCTTTTGATATCATGAACTTAGGGCTTTTCAACCTTGAACTTTGAACATTGAACCGCTCAACCTAGATTTTTGTCACATGTCTTTTGCTATTTGATATCTGTCTTGTCAAGGGCATGGTGGTATTATTTTTTTAGTCCTTATACTGCAAAAATTCTGAAACATGATTCCGCTCAAAAAGCCCGAGATGCAAGGCGCGGAAATTAGCTCAAAGGTCAAAGCTCAAAGAGCTATCGTAATCAACCCCTTTCAGCTTCAGGCTTTCAGCTCCTATGCAACGCAGCAGATCGGGTTATTTCAGCGAAATCAGTAATTAGTGTCTGAACGAAAAGGCCGTTCAGACACAATGTTGAATGCTAAATGTTGAATTTTGAATTAAAAAAAGGAAGTAACATTAATATGTTAATTGTCCATAGCCTAAACTTAGAAAACAAAATTTGGGGTTTCCGTTCAGGCACTAATTATTGAGGCATTTGCGCTGTTTCTAACCATTGAATTTAACGATAGTTTTTGAAGTGTCCAAAAATACTTTACCCCAACAAAACTACCAAAACAGAGCGCTTGAGACGACCCCAAGAATCGCAA
>QNAY01000094.1 GCA_003645605.1 Thermodesulfobacteriota bacterium | reverse complement strand
CGTTTAGAGATCAGTGAGTAAAAATTGTATTTTATTATCCTGACCTGATTTGCCGATAAGAAAGTATAGAAAAAATGGCCACGATTTACTGAAAATTCATATTATATGGAACCTGTCTCCATAGCAAAGGCCAGTATACTCAATGTCATGTAATGATAATCCTGGAGAGGACGATGCGTGATATATTGATATGTACAGTAGGGACGAGTCTTTTGGGCAATCTGGCGCGGTCTGAGGACGCTGATATCCTTTCGTTGCTTGAAGAAAGGAATGAAAAGGGAGTGGTGGTAGCCTTGGGAAAAATTGCACAGGAAGAACGGATATGTGGAGCTGAGATAAATTCCATAGCGAGTATTCTGAAACACGGCTATCTCAATGAACGGTCCAGGCTCGTCTTTCTGGTATCGGATACTGACGACGGGCGGTTTCTAGGCCAGGTATTGAAGCTCTACTATGAACTCTCAGGAAAGTCGTGGCGCTTTGATGACGTTGAGGTCAGTACTATAGAGGGATTGACCCATGCTGACGCCCGGCTCTTTCGCACGAGTGGTCTACGTAATCTGGTGAGACTGATTGCGAGAACAGTGGAGCAGTATGGGTCTAACAGAATCGTCATCAATGCCACAGGGGGTTACAAGGCCCAAATTTCTTTTGCTGGGATGATTGCTCAGGCTTTGGATATCCCGGTCTGTTACCTGTTTGAGCAATTCAGCGAGGTAATTGAGCTGCCGCCGCAGCCTATCTCTCTGGACCTGTCTTTCTGGCTGGAAAATGTGGATATCTTCTACGATTTGGCAGCGGATGAAGCCGGTGAAGATCCGACTGAGCGGGACGAACGCTTTGGTTCACTTGTAGATATGGAGGATATCGATGGCCAAAAAGTTATTGGCCTTTCAGCAGTGGGGCAACTGTTTCATGACACTTTTCGATACCGATTTCAGCAGCAGCGTATCCGGATTCTTCCGCTTGATGCAGGGCTGTTGTCGGAGAAAAAGGTTATCAAGTATGAGGACAAAAACAAAGGGAAACATCACGGGTTGCAAAAATGGCTGGAGCGGCTGAGGCAGGTTCCTTACCTAACGAGATTGGAGACATTTTATTATAATCCTGACCTGCCGACAAAAAATAAATTCAGGAAGACATCAAAGGGAGATGTTTCAAAAGTGGAAGGCTGGTTTAGCGACGGAAAAGCCACTACAAAGTTCAATGTGGTCACAACCGCCGAGACTGAAGGGCAGAGAGATGCGGTTTTGGCGGATTTGAAGGAAATACTCTGAATCGGAGAAAGGAATGACTTATCAGCGCGACCTTTTGATATTAGCAGCACTTTTGCATGATATTGGCAAATTCGCTCAACGGGCTGGACGTCCGCAAAACAAGGCGGCAGAAGAAACCTACTGTCCTTTTAATAATAAGTTCAAACATCATACGCACAAGCATGTACTTTATACGGACTACTTTATAGAACACGATATGCCTCTCCCTCCTGTGTTGGAGCAAGATCGCGGCAGGCTGGCCCGTCTCGCTGCCGCTCATCACAAACCGGATCAAGACAACTTAATGGAAATGTGCATTTCCACTGCTGACCGTCTTTCGTCCGGCGCGGACCGGATAGAAGAAGTGCCGGATGAAGAAGAAAGCTATCTAAAGACTCGTCTGGTGTCTATTTTTGATCAGATCTTTTTGGATAAGCATAAAGTGGATCCGAAAGATCCAAAGTGGTTTTACAAGCTGTTGCCCATTAATGACGATCCTTATCCTTGTGGTAAAAACGAGGCGCAACGAACGGATTATGAGTCACTTTTCAACCTATTCCTGCAAAAGTTAAATGACCTGGATGAACATATTCAACTATTTGATCAGCAATCAATGCTTACCCATTTTATTGATTCAGTGATCTCTTTGCTGGAGCAATATACCTGGTGCATACCATCATCCACTTATAAGACTATCCCTGACATCCCTCTGTTTGACCACTCCACAGGTACAGCCGCCGTTGCGCAGGCACTGTATGCGTATCACACGGAAATGGGAGGTATACCAACATTCGGAGACCAGCAGCCAAATTTTCTCCTTTTCGGCGGTGACCTGTCAGGTATCCAGAGCTACATATTTTCACTTAACAAATCGCATGGCCGAGGAGTGGCAAAACTCTTTCGAGCCCGTTCATTCTATCTCCAAATGCTCACAAGATCGGTTGTGCTGGCAATTACGCAAAGGTTAGGCCTTCATCCGGTAGCGCAAATTGTGGATGCGGGAGGGAAGTTCATTTTGTTTCTTCCCGCAACCGAGAAAATTCAAAGTGCATTGAAGAAATTGGAACTGGATATCCAGGAATGGTTTTTTGCCAGGTTTAAGGGTGAGCTTTCCATGATATGCAGTTGGGATGTGTCCCTGAGCCATCAGGACCTGATGATCAAAGGCAACCGGTTTCAGCGGAAACTGGATGAGTTCTTTGAGTCCCTTGAACGCAAAAAACTCAGGAAATTCCATCGACTTTTTGAAAAACCTGGTTTTTGTCCTGTAATTGATTTTGATTATTCCGAGGAAGATTCCGGCAACTGCCAGATTTGTCAGAGAAACGCAGAAAATAAGCAGGCCACTAAACGGTTTTCTGATGAGCACGACTCAAAAATGCGGATATGCACGGATTGTCTTACGCAAATTGAACAAATTGGTACAAAATTACCGAAAAATGAGTTTATCTATGTATCTCTGTCACGCCACAACACACCCAATTCCTTTCCCCTGTTCGATGATTTATATGGACGATTTTGCAGGACAATTGAGTCCATAGACCTTGATGCCGTTGAGATACTCAATATACGGAATCGTACCTGTTTTGCCTATCATCCAGTAGCAGGCCATCTTCCCACCATAACTGAAAAAGACTTGTCCCTTTGGGAAGAAAGGGGACGGCGTGAAGGCTATGAGCAGGAGGAAGGGATATCCATTAATGTAGACAGGCCAAAGACATTCCGGCTCCTGGCTGGTGAAGCCCGCATCTATGATTCTGAAGCCGGACAAGAACGCGGCAAGGCATTTCTTGGCACGCTCAAAGCCGATGTAGACAACCTTGGATTTATTTTCAGCATCGGTCTGGAAGATCGGCTATCAATGGCCAGATTCGCCGGCCTTTCCAGGATGTTGAATTACTTTTTCTCAGACAGCTTAGTCCAACTCGTAAAGAAGGAATATCCAAACATCTATGTAGTTTTTTCCGGCGGGGATGACTTGTTTTTGCTGGGTCCATGGACGGACATAGTAAAATTTACTCAACGTTTGGGAAACGAATTCACCAATTATGTTGCTCATAATGAGGATGTCACTCTATCCGCAGGGATTTCCATAGACAAACCCATGCTGCCTATCCGCGTCATTGCAGAGCACGCTGAAAAATTCCTTGATCATGCCAAGGATTATGAAGATGACATTATCGGCAGGAAAAATGCCGTGAGTCTGTTTTCCACCACTGTGCATTGGAATGATTTTAATAAGCTGTTGGAAGACGGCAAATGGTTTGAAGGGTTGCTCTTGAGCGGAGACATATCCGCAGGCATGGCAAACCGGCTGCTGCATTATGGCGAGCAGTGCAGGCAATTTTTGAGAGAGGGCTCAATACGTAACGGGCTTTATCTCTCGCACATGACTTATGATCTCCATCGGAATCTTGATGAAGAGAAAGTGGCCAAAGAGGACTTTGTGCGGATCAATGCTTTGAAAAACAACAGGTTTGTCATGGAGCACATGCGCCTGCCAATGTCTTATGCCCTATACAGTGTTCGCAGGGAAAAAAATACCGGCAGTCGTGATCTCCACTAGTGATAAAGGAGGAAATGCAGGCAATGCAGACAAATTATCATGATGAGAAGGGTAACATCCGCAAAGAATTGCTGAACCAAGAGGCTGAAAAACAAGCAAATGGGCTGATAGTGAAACGCTATGACCGAAGAAGACAACAAGAGGTCGTGGACGATAAAAAATCGGTCAGTTCAACACAGCTCCGGAGATTCTATAATGAATTCAAAGGACTTGAAAAACGTATTAGAGCAAAGGATTTTGAATCTGTTCTTCCACTTATCAAGATGGTCCGCTCACGCGCCTTTTATGCCTCTAATGGCAACAAAATACCCCGATCGTTCAAGGATTTCCTGGTCAAAAATGTCGAAGCAATAAATAAAAAAAAGGACTTTGATGCATTTCTCCTCCATTTCGAGGCTGTCGTGGGGTTTTGCTATGGCATGGGCCTGAAGAAGTAAGGAGGCTATAAAGATATGAAACTGAAAAGCATTGAGACCATTACCGGAACTATTCGAATACTGACCGGCCTTCATGTAGGAGGCAACAAGGATAACATCGAGATAGGAGGGATGGATCAGCCCATCATTAAGAACCCTCTGAATGGTGAGCCTTATATCCCTGGATCATCAATCAAGGGCAAGATGCGTTCTTTGATTGAGTTGGGCCTTTTTGCCAAACAAGACCAGACCATGGAATACTTAAACAGGGGAGAGCCATGCGGATGCGGCAAGGCTGACTGTGTCGTATGCAGGATATTCGGTTCATCTTCCAGTAAAAACAGGTCTGATGACCTTGGCCCAACCCGCATTATTGTCCGAGATGCCTATCTTACAGACACGTTCAAAAAAAAGTTCGAATCAGGCGAGTTGCCGATGGAGGAGAAGTACGAAAATACGATTAACCGCATTAATGGTACAGCAAAAGATCCCCGCCAGCTGGAACGTGTGCCGGCAGGAGTGGAATTTGAGCTCAATATCTCGTTCAAGGTCTTTGATAACGATCCGGAGAAGCCGGAAGACTTGATTAATTATGTTTTTAAGGGATTGCGATTTATCGAACTTGACGCCCTTGGCGGCCATAGTTCACGTGGCTGCGGCCAGGTTGAATTCAGCAAGCTAAAGCGTACAGGGAGTCCTTTGCCCGAAGATTTTCTCAAGTCCCTAAAAATATGAGGCCTGAATATGACAGTTTACCGTTACAGGCTTATCCCTGAATCTTCGATTGCCACACCCCTTCGCAGCGACACCTTATGCGGGCACTTGCTGTGTGCCGCGCGCGAGCTGGATGGTGATACTGTGCTGGGCGAGATATTAGAACGCTTCCGGGCAGATGAGCCGCCCTTTATTTTGAGCTCTGCGTTTCCCGCCGACTGCCTTCCGATGCCTATTCTTCCTTCTCTCACGAGGAATGACACAAGAGAGTTGGCTGATGCCTTGTTCAAGGGAAGCCTTTTTCATCTTCTTGAAGATCTGAAAAAGTTTCGCAAACAGAAATGGGTTTCGGTGACAGCGTGGCAGCATCTATGCACCAATCTTTCCTTCAAGACTCTTTTCAAGGACTATTTGCAAAACAAAGCCGGTTCCCAAAACAAACAAAAGGAAAACGAGCATAACACTGAAAAGGTGCCGGAAATCCATAACAGCATCAATCGCAATACCGGGCGGGTGCTTGAACACGGGCTTTATACGACGGAGACTACTTTTTACGGACAGAGAAGCTACCTAGACCTTTACGCAAAAACCAATGAATCTGATACAATGGAACGTTATCTTTCTCATATGGCGGATACCGGATTTGGAAAGGACAGGGCCTTGGGCAAGGGCTTTTTTAAATGGGAACGTGATGACACGTTTGCACCTGGTGATCTATTCGGAAAAGGCGATCATTCTATGAATTTATCGGTTTTTTCAGCCAAGGATCTGTCTTCTGTTTCCGGGACTTACGAGATTTTTACCAAGTATGGCAAGGTCTGGAACGGCTTTGGTGAAAACAATCCGTTTAAAAAGCCGTTTCTGGCCTTCAGGGAGGGTTCTGTATTTACTTCGTATCCGCTGCGAGGCTCGGCCTTGACT
>QNAY01000093.1 GCA_003645605.1 Thermodesulfobacteriota bacterium | reverse complement strand
TTCTCCCTTCGGTCGAAATGACAATTCGGTCGAAATGACAATTCGGTCGAAATGACAATATGGGCGTGAACGCTTACAAAGAATCCAGGCAAGTATGAAATATGGTAAGTAATCGTTACGTGCTGGATGCGAATGTTTTTCTGGAATATATCTATGTCAGGTCACTGAACAAGAAAGCTAAACAAATTCTTCAAGACGCTATTCTGGAGCAAATACAAATACTGGTTCCAAGTCTTGCGTTAGATGAAATCACAGAGGTACTTTGTGGTAATTTAGACAATTTTGCAGAGGCTCAAACGCATTTGCGCTATATTGAAAAATTGGCCAATCAGGCGGTTCTGCATATTGTTGTTCCAAATAGCGAAGTTCGCATAAAAGCTATTGAACTTGCCAGAACAGGAAATCAGAAAATTGGCTATCCAGAATTGACGGATTGCTTATATCATGCTTTGGCAATTTTGAATGATGCTATTTTTGTAACCAATGACCAGAAACATATTTGCAAGGTGAAACAATTTGGTCATATTCAAGAACTATCAAGGTACAATGATTACCGTACTTGAATTCAAAGACCGAAATGTGGCAGAACAATTGCGTTAAGTCGGACGCCAAAACCAAGGCGGTTTTGCGGGTCTTGTCTCACGCTCCAAGTTCATCGTTTTTTGGAAGCATTATGCAGAGCAGAATCCCGCAGTATTCGGTAAACGTGAAGTGATACTCTCATTATATTTAGCTGGTGAATAATATGGCCAATAAGGAATCTCAAACTGTTGAATATAAACAGAATTGGCATAATGAATATTTAAGGGTTATTTCAGCATTTGCAAACAGCAGTGGCGACGTTTTATATATCGGATTGGATGACCAGTGACCGTTCATGGGATTACAACGCCCGTTTTACCACACACCGAACTGTAAGCGTGATGCAGATGCGAGGCGTACGGGTACGCAGACGCACTCCCTGTACTTCAAGTGCCCGACAACAAAGCAGATGCGGTGCCCTGTGAACGCCTACAATCTCTTGAAGTGATCAGTACGATCCCTTGTCCCGGCCGGAGATCGTATGAAAACGGCACTGAAATATACTCCATTGGGTATTCTGGAGAGAGATCTCTGAGCGGGGCTCCTGCCTGGACAAATCCCTGCAGGCTTTCCGCATAAAAATGCTGTTTATTATAAATGTCCTTGTTAAGAATCAGCAAGGCCTCTTTTTGACCATTGATGGATGCCTTCCACATAAGCAGGATATTTGGATTGCCGGCATACAATATTTCAGTAAGGGCCTCTTCCTGAAAGATTGCTTGATTCGATTTCAAATTGTTGACCTCAGCAATGAAAGAAGTCAGATCAATATCAGTTTCTTCCCAATCTTCCGGTTTGGTTTTTACCACATGAGACCTTTTGCAAAAACCGAATTCAAATCCCATGGGCATCATGACACCTGCTGAAAACAGCGCTGAAAACAGATAGCGTTGTTTAAGCCCTTGTATGTTTCCATGAAGTTCCTCGCAGAGTCTCACAGTATCGTGGCTTTCAGGAAAGCTAATAGAAGGGACAACTTCTCGCGTAAGGGCATATTGTGCCATCAACCACGGGCTGTTGAAATCCCACCATTTGGAGCTGTTGAATATATAATCAAAACCGGCGCCGGCGGTCCTTCTGGTCTGGTCTGATGGACATCCGAGTGTCTCTGCAAAAAAGACCACATCAGGATGCTCCTTCCTTGTCTCTTTAATGAGTCTTTCCCACAGGCTTTTGGGAACCTGGTAGGCGGCGTCACAGCGAAATCCCTTAAAACCCAATTCAATCAAGAAATTCACTATATTGAGAAAATATTGAAAGAGCCCCTCTTTGTCCCTTGTATCTCTGTGATCGAACTTTGCCAGGTCCTTCCAGACCACCTTTTTTCCGTCTTCGTCACAGAAAGGATGGGCCACATGACCATCAGACTCCCACAGAAACCATTCGGGATGTGATTTAATCAGATCTGAATCTACAGAACAATGGTTGATTACCAGGTCAATCATCGCATTGAGACCTAGTTTTTTTGCGGTCTTGATCGCCTCTTTTGCCTGTTCCCTGGGTGCTTTTTTACTCTTTTGGTCAACCAAGACAGGGTTGAAATCATAATAATCCGCTATTGAATAAAGGCTGCCTGACTCACCTGGACGCTGAATGGGATTAACAAAGACCCAGTTGAAGCCCATTTCAGATGCTCTTAATAAATGCCTTTCCCAATCTGTGAACTTTCCGGCCAACAAGGGAAACAGGTTATAGATGATCATCTTTTCAGGTTTTTTCATGGCGCTCTCCTTTTTGGTAAGGGTTCAAAGGTTCAAAGGTTCGGGGTTCAATGGTTCAGGGTTATTTTTTTGGGGGGCATGACATATGCTCCCCTCGTTTTACTCTCATGCCTTCTCCATTCAGAACTCACGACTCAACGGTTCTGAACCCCTTTACGAAATCGGGTGAATAACCGGCATCCGGGGCCGTTATCCTTTTAAGCAGGGCTGCCGAGGGGGCAAGGTCCTCAGGACCGGCGCACCGGTGCAGCTTGTTCTGGGGCGTATTTTTGATCTCATTCTTGAGCTCCTTGGGGATATCGTTTCTGTGAGCAATGTCCCGTATTCGTGTGAGCGGTTCCTTGCTGGTAAAACTGCTGGTAAAGGATAGAAGCTACGGATAGATTCTCCTGATGATAAATACATTTTCCGGTGTGGTGATTTTGGACAGACGGTCCTGAATGTGATGCGCCATCCTTGCGTGATGAGACGGGCGAAAGTGCCGCCCATCCTCAGTACAGGGTATTTCTACCCGTCCCTATGAAACGGAGATAGATCGCCAGGTAAATGAGTTGCTCTGTGTTAAGCTCAAATGTGTCATCAGAAAGCAAGTGATCAATCCAGCCAAGTTTCTCCCTCCAGCTTCGGCATTTTTGATCCGTCCTTGCAATCATATTAACAAGATCATTCCCGGGGGCAATATCAGGCTCTATAGCAGGTCTTTCTCTGATCATCTTGAGCTAAAATGCCAACGGCATTTTGTGGCAATAGCAATAACCCTTTGAAATCAAATGGCGGAAGCGCGTGGGAATCGAACCCACTCACAGAGTTCTACATTCCAGATAAGACATTTTTACTGATTTCCACTGAGTAACATAAAGGCAGCTCTTTGTTCAGGTTACCTGCAGGCAATGCCTGGAAATGGTCATGCCCGGTTCCACCAGGCATAAAAAAAATCCGCAAAAGTGTGCATACCCAAAAGGCAGAGGCATGGTAAGTGTCTCCTTTGAGAACGCCCTTGACACTGCGCTTCGGGCTGCTGTTTAGGCCATCATTCGTTGACACTGCCTGAAAGCTTTTCCGCCACATCAAGTACAGTCCTTGCGTATGGGCGGCTGTAGTTATATCTGAGGATGACAGCTTCCTGCTCCTTGCGGCTGAGATTGTCTTTCCATCCGTAGTTTCTTATGTAATTTGCCATACTGGCAAGGGCATCGGGTTCTGAGAACAGGTCTACTTTACCGTTGTGGTCATGGTCGATTCCAAAGCGAAGGGCGTTTGAAGGCATGAACTGGCACAGCCCTATGGCCCCGAAGATTGAGCCCTTGATTTCCAGGGGGTCTATTTTATTTTGTTTAGAATAGATCAGGAGTGCCCTGAGTTCCTCATAGGCCCACTGGGACTTATCTTTAAGTTTCTTTTCCAAGCGTTCTCTTTCGGTAGATTCAAGCAGTTCAGGAGGAAGCCAGGGTTTTACACGATCCATATCAGTTGCTGCCGCCATACTCGCCAATATATTAAAGGCGCGATCAGGACCCAAGTAACGGCCAAGGTCTGTCTCCACAAGGAGGATCGCCACTTTTATTTCCTTGGGTACACCGTATTCACCTTCTATCCGAATCAGTAATTCTTTATGCGTATCCAAAAAAACGCTGGCCCTTGAAAGGCGTTCAGGCCTGAGAAACTTACTGTAATCAAGTTTGCTCTCCTTGTGAGAAAGCTTGCGGGGCATGACCCTGGGATTAAATTGGACTTCGCGTCTGGTAAATATACTACGAATTGTCGCCTCGTTCTCTCCGTCCTTTATTAAATGCTCTATAAGAGGTTCCCAGACAGAGGCATCTTTAGCATTGGAGGCAGGACACAAAACAGGGCAAATAAGAGAAGAAAGGACGAAAATAATAAGGAGAGCTGGAGAAGACCTAACCCAGCCAGCCATCGGGTTGTTTCCTGATTTTTCGTGTTTCAATCTGCAGAGTTTTGGGGGCTGAATTATTTTCAAGAAGTTGTCCCCATTCGCCTTGTTTTTCAATGTAGTCATCCAGCGTCTTGCCCGAGAGCCTGGATTTAGGCTTGAATTTCATATTGAAAGGATTTTTGAATACGCCATTTTCCTTGATTCGATAGTCAAGATGCGGTCCGGTGGACAAACCACTTGACCCTACATAACCTATTATTTGCTTTTGTTCGACCCGGGTTCCCTTTTTTATCCCTTTGGCAAACCGGGAAAGGTGCCCGTAATAAGTCTTGTAACCTCCGGGGTGTTTTAAGATAACGGTTCTGCCAAAACCTTTTTGCCAGCCCGCAAAACCGACCCTGCCATCTGCCGCAGCCATTATGCGTGTACCTATAGGGGCGGCAAGATCCACTCCAAGGTGAGGGCGATAGACCTTGAGGATCGGGTGCAGACGTCTCTTGGTAAATTTGGATGTCACTCTGTAGAAAGGAAGAGGAGATCTTAAAAAAGAAGTTCCGACCTCCCTGCCGGTGGAATCGTAGTATTTTCCCCTGGTTTGACCTTCGGGCTCGTAATAGTAGGCGTCAAAGCCGTTACAATGGTTTTTATACTGTGCTGCCACTATTCTGCCATAACCCACAAAACGATCATCCTTGAAATATTCCTCAACGATTACGTCAAACCGGTCGCCGTACCTGGTTTCAGTATTAAAATCCAACCTGGATACAAATATATCTGCAAAGGCCATGGAGAGCCTGCTGTTGGCCTCAATCTTTGAGAAGGCGGAAAACAGAGAACTGTCTATTATCCCTGATAGTTTTGTCAAACGGCATTCCAGCAAAACCGAGTCTCTGAAGGCATGGAACTCTTTTTCGTTGTCCTCATCCGGCTCTAATGCATAGATTTCAAACGGACCCCTTTCATAAGTACACCGAATGAGCCCTCCGCAATCATCCAGTGAGACACGGAAAGAATCACCGGGCCTGCATTTTCTGAAATCAACGACCTGTGAAAGTCCTTCAATGACTTGAGATTCCAGTGCCCTATCCACCTTGTTTCTTTCCAGTGCGTGGGAAAAGGTCTCGCCGGGCTTGATACTACCCTTGACTATGACAACCGGTTTTATTTTTGCTGTGTAGCCGGCAAGGGTCTCAGTATCCTTGTTTCCGACCGGAACAGCTTGGTTTGATGTGAGAGTATCTTGTGCGGACGAGGTTTTTCGGGATCTGGAATCGCTTATCTGGAAACCGATTAACAGGATACATAAAAATACAGAAAAAAGGATCAAATTACGAAAAAAATTATTGTTCACAAATAACCGTTTATGGGTTCAAAGGTTCAAAGTTCAGGGTTCAGGGTTCAAAGTTCAGGGTTCAGGGTTAATCAAGATTTGTGATCGATCTTTATCACGTATTTGGCCGGAACACAACAATATTGGTAACCGTTCACGCTAATGTGTCATGATTCGCGCTGTCATGTCATTTCGACCAAAGGGAGAAATCTTTACCATCCAGAACTCAGGTCTTGCCAGTTTGGGTTCATCCGGTTCACCAATTGATTCTTCTTCTCTCTTCGCCATTTCTTTATTTCTTTTTCTCTGGCAATAGCAGCAGTTACGTCTTGCGTTTCTTCAAAATAAACCAGCTTGTT
>QNAY01000092.1 GCA_003645605.1 Thermodesulfobacteriota bacterium | reverse complement strand
TACTGTAGGCCGCATTTAACCCGGCCATCTCTTCTGATGTGTCTATGCCTGGATTCCTGTCTGGATGAAGATCTCGGCAGCGACGCCTGTATGCCTCCAGTATCTCTATCCTGGTTACCTGTTCAGGAAGCTTGAGAAGCTTTCTGGCTTGATCTATATCCTTCCAACGATTGTGTCTCATGGCTCATTGGATTGTTGATTGTTGATTGCTCTTGTGAGCTATCTCTCGGACCAACTGCAATACATCAATATCCTCAAATTTAGAAGAGCATGACATGTGCTCCCCTCGTTCTATTTTCATTGCTCTCTAACCTCTGAACCCTGAACCCATGTTCTGTTTTTTCATCTTTTCCCATTCAAAATTCGATGTTGGACGTTCGATGTTCATCTTTTTCCTGACCCTTGACCCCTGACTCTTTGAACCCGTAAGCGGTTAGCTATTATTCAAAATCCAGGGCCTTGTGATCTTCAATTATTTTATAGACGTGGTCTTCACGATAGGGCAATGATTCCCTTATATGTTCGGGGATTTCACCAAACCTGGCCTCAAAATCCTCAAGATACGCTGTCCTGCCCTTAAGGAAATTCTTTATCTTCTTTTTGAGGATTTCTTTATCAGGAAAAAGAGAGTGGGCATTCATGATAGACAGGTTGGCCCGGTCGCATTTAATCGGATAATGGTAGCCCAATAAATCCGGTTCGGAGCTGAACCGCAGCTCTATGCGACTGAGATCATTGTAAATACCAAGAGACTGGCGCAATGTTACCTTTGCCTCATCCGCGCCTATAGTGCCGGTATTGGAAAGATAGCACTTTATGCGGTTTCTTTTGATGATATCATGAAAAATCATCGCATGCTCAAGAAGATTCCCGCAGACAAAAGGATCAAGAAAAAAGACCCGCTTGAACTTGCCTGCCTCCTCGGGATTGCCTCCGGAACTCTCAATTGATTCGCCGTAGATAAACTGCATGGTTGCCTGCTCTGAAGTCAATTTGTTTATGGCATTGATCATGGGATTTCTTGTAAGGATGATGATATAATTCAGCCTATCCGCCCTTAAAGACAGGCTTGCTATTTCAAGGTTCTCTCTTGTGACAACGGCCCGGCCATTTGCCGTTTTGGAAATATCTTTGAAATCGGGTATATACGGATATTTGCTGATAGCGACATTTTCCAGAAAGGCGTCACGGGAGTCTGCCGCACGAAGTATTTCAGGCTGACTCTCATCCAGCCCCTCTGTCTTTACGTACAATCCTCCCATCTCAAAGGCCGCGTAGCTCCCGTCAAGGGCCAGAGTACCACCATCGTCGCCTATCATCTCAGAGTTCTCCCTGTGAAGCTTGGCGAATTTTCTGCAAAGTGTTGTTGTCTTACCTGTAGCAGTAAGGCCCGAGACACCCGCAACCACTTCCTTTAGCTCAGGTCTTTCGGTTTCAAGATCGTATATCCAGAGCCGGTCCCTCCTGGCACCTGAATGCAGGAAGATGCCTGTCTTGTCAATGGCTTTTACCCGCCAGTCCTCAAATTGGAAAACACCCTTTTTCCCTTCACCAACATATAGGCTGTTTTTGCATATCTTTACCTGCTCGCCCCTCTTTTCTCCCATCCAGAGGCGGATGGCAATATCCTTGTCAATAAGCTTTTTGTGCTTGTTGTTTTCAAATGCCTCGTCTGTAAAGAAGATAATGGTGTAAGTGGGTTCTTCCACCACCCTGCCTGCCGGATAGTCCATAAGTAGCTTTAGACCATAGGCTAACTGGGCATAGACTTCAGGAATTATAAATCGGACCGTAATTCCATCCCGCCCGTCTCCTACTATGGTATCCAGTGATATTATTCGTTCCCCACTCAAATTCTCCACTGCCTCAATGGCCAATTGCTCTTCTTCTTCACCAAAGGGGTGATCAATATTGTTAGTGGTGTGGGGGGCTGAACGGGACATAGGCTCAGAGTCAGCCGCTACTGAACCCATTTGTGTCCGGATTACCCCATCCTGTCTGATGGCAATCTCCTTGAATCTGTCAAGGGTAAAACCTTCAATAAGCCGACCTTCTGCTTTTGCATCTTCATATATTTTGACTGCTGCCTTCTTAAAATAGTGTTTCATATTGACCTCCGGTATTTTTGTCACAGCTCATAGATTCCGTTTCACACAGCCTACTTTTGGCCGTGTGTGCCGGATAGGCCGTAGGTTTTCCCAAGCAGGATATATGCATTAGAATTATTTTATGATACAATATTTAATTCAATTTTGCCAACCCGTCCGACTCACAAGGATATTACTAAGAAATATGTTCAGTTTTTCTCAGCTTAGAACTGCTTTGGTGATAGGAAGCCTCGTTTTTTTAATAATTATCCCGGAAGTTCCAACGACCGACGCTCTCAATGTTTTTGACCTTGAAGAGGAGCGAACTGTTTATGGTACAACGAAGACAGTAAAGGCGGAGCATACACAAACCCTGCTCGACATAGCAAAGGACCATGACCTGGGATACAACCAGATAGTAGCTGCAAACCCCGGCCTGGACCCCTGGGTGCCTTCTGAAGGCGCCGGCGTATTGGTGCCCACTGTATTTATTTTGCCCAGAGGACGTCTGCCGTCTGGAATAGTAGTAAATCTTGCTGAGATGCGTCTGTATTATTTCAAATTCGCCGAAGAGGGACCGTCCCGTTTTTGGACATGTCCTGTAGGGGTCGGTAGAGAAGGCTATTCCACAGAGCTGAGCATTTATACTGTGTTCAGGAAGGCCGAGGACCCAATATGGGTTGTGCCGCCATCCGTGCTGAAGGAAGATCCTGAATCGCCTCTACAGGTACCTCCCGGGCCTGACAATCCTCTGGGAAAATACATTTTGCGCTTTTCACGCCTTTCTTATGGTATTCATGGTACAAATCGTCCATGGGGTGTGGGGCGCAGGGTCAGTCATGGGTGTATAAGGCTTTATTCTGAAGATATAGCCTCTTTGTTTCCGTTGGTGCCGGTAGGAACACTGGTCCGAATCATCTATGAACCAATAAAGGTTGGATGGGCGGAAGACAAGTGCTGGTTACAGGTATATCAAGACTATGAAAACAAGATTGATGACCCGTTGGCAGCAGCCTTTTCCGGTATTTCCGCCTGCGAACAGGCCATAGGCCCCCTTAAAATGGATTTCAAGCAAATCAAGAAGGCCATCAGGGAACAAACCGGCATTCCTGTGCCGGTGGCATGGGTAGACCAAGAATAGCGAAACTCAACGGATCATTCGAGTGGGTTTCCGTTCAGGTACTATTTAAGGAGGCTTTTTTCAAATATTCTTTCTGTCTTTTTAGCTGTAGTCTCAGCATTGCCGGCCGCTTCGGTAGCTCTGTTTGTCGCTGCATCCGCCCTGTCGGCTGCCGTGACTGCCGCTGCCGCTGCCTCTTCAGCTTTTCGTGCGGATGATTCCAGTCGAGAAGCCAAGTCTTCTAAACGTTTGGCAGCGGCTTCCGCCCTGGATGCTGCTGCTTTAGACTCCTCGGCAGCCTTTACGCCCTGTTTTATTACGGCCTTATCTTCTTTGTTGAGACCGCAGCCAGGCAAAGTGAACAGGCTGAGCACAATTAATAAACTCAAAACCGTTTTCAGAATTGCCCATTTTTTTTCAGGAACTTTGTGTGTCATAGCTTCTCCTTAGAATATATATTAAGGTTGTGTTTTGCGGATGGCTCAACAAAAATTTCGTAACCGTTCACGGAATTACAGCGCCCGTTTTACCGCACCAAGCTGTAAGCGTTTACAGGGTGCTGCAGATCCGAGGCGTACAGGTCGCAGACGTACTTCCTGTACTTCAAGTGCCCTACAACAAAGCAGATGCGGTGCCCTGTGAACTGTAAGCGTTTACAGGGTGCTGCAGATGCGAGGCGACGGGTACGCAGACGTACTCCCTGTACTTCAAGTGCCCGGCAACAAAGCAGATGCGGTGCCCTGTGAACGCTTAGAAAATATAACAGGATAGCTTGCCGATAGGCAAGCACATAAATCACCGTGGCAAAATATTTCGGTCATTTTGAAAGATGAAAACCTGAACCGTTGTAACCGTTCACACTCCCTGGCAACCGACAGGCTTTTGCAGGGTTTCAGCCGCAGACAAGGTTGCACCAAAAGGCGTATTCTCAATGAATTGTGCTTTGAAACCCGAAAAAAGCTGTTGGCTGTCAGGGGGGGGAAGTGAATGATTGCAAACCGTTATTTCGTGAGTCATGAATGGAAAAAGTGTGCACAACAGCTTGTCGAAGCTTTTCACTGCATTGATCTCGTTATTGGCAGGTCTGGCCCTCCTGTCTGGATGGGCCGATGCCAAAGAAGTGCCCTCAAAATATGTGGTGATCGACAAGGGAATCCACCGCATCTTCCTTTATAAGGATGGCAAGGTCATAGAGAGTTATGCTGTATCCCTCGGCATAGATTCCGTGTCGCCCAAACGCCGCAGGGGAGACAGATCAACTCCTGAGGGCTGTTATTATGTGATCTGCAAAAAGTCTGACTGCAAATTTCATAAGTTCTTGGGCCTTTCGTACCCCAACAAGGTGGATGCATGGTTAGGATTAAGAAAAAGGCGTATTTCTTCAAGGGAATATTGTTCAATTGCAAATGCCATATCAGCAGGTGGTTGTCCATCTGCCGACACATCCCTCGGCAGTGGCATTGGCATACATGGTGGAGGGGTATATCGTAACAGCGGAAAATGCATGGTGAGAGACTGGACCAAAGGTTGCATAGCCGTTAATAATAAGGCTATGGATATCATTTACTCTTTCTGTAATGTGGGGGATATAGTAATTATTTTAAACAGTAAGCACCAATTTTTTGACATGATGCGTCCTTTTGGAAATCCTCCTGTCATAGACCAGATTTCAAGGCCGGGACGAAAAGGCAAAAAATATCTTTCCGAACTCGGGTTGGTTACGGTTTTTGGTCAGGCTCTCTTGAAATTAAAAGAGGGGAACGACTACAGCAGGTCCATTGAGATCCTGCTCTTTGGAGATGGAACCTCAATGCCTCCCAGCTATGTGGTTTTTGATCGCAATGGCGATGGTATATTGGGATATGGAGATAAACAGACAGGATCATTGGGTACCGCAAAGAGAAAACAAAATTCTTACAACAGACTGCTTGCAGAATTGAAAAAGGCATTAAGAAAGGGACGCCTTTTAGCCTGTCCTGAGAAATGATTACCTTATCACAAATAATCTGGCCAATTGGAGCATATCTTCTAGGGTCCGTACCCTTTGGTTTGCTCTTTGCCCGTTGCAAAGACATAGACCTTCGAAAACAAGGTAGCGGGAACATAGGGGCTACCAACGCAGCCAGGGTGATGGGCAAGGGCTGGGGGCTTCTTACACTGACAGCGGACCTTGCTAAAGGCCTCTTGCCGGTCCGTGGCTGCATGTGGGCAATGGTCGGATCGGCTGATCTTGATTTTTGGATTGCATGTACAGGCATCAGCGCCGTCCTGGGCCACTGCTATTCAATATTTAGCGGATTTCGAGGGGGGAAAGGCGTTGCCACCGCGGCAGGAGTGTTTCTCGGGGTATGTCCCTGTGCTATTGGCATCGGCGTGGTTGCTTTTGTAATAGCGCTAAAAAAGTGGGGCTATGTGTCGGTGGGATCTCTTGCGGCAGCCCTATTTACACCCATTTTTATGCATTTTTTCTGCCTTGCACCTGAACTTGAACTCATGGCTTGGGGAACTGCCTGTATCATCTGGATAAGGCACAAGGATAACATCAAGCGACTGATAAGGGGGGAAGAAAAGGGTTGGGGGGGAAAAAGTCCTTGATTATCTACTCTCGCAACTATAGTTAGTGCCTGAACGAAAACCCCTCTTTTTGTCATTTCGACCGTAGGGAGAAATCTTTAATGCCTGTATTTTCAGTACGATAAGATTTCTCGCTTTGCTCGAAATGACAGTTTTGGTTAG
>QNAY01000091.1 GCA_003645605.1 Thermodesulfobacteriota bacterium | reverse complement strand
CTCTTGCGATTCTTGGGGTCGTCTCAAGCGCTCTGTTTTGGTAGTTTTGTTGGGGTAAAGTATTTTTGGACACTTCAAAAACTATCGTTAAATTCAATGGTTAGAAACAGCGCAAATGCCTCACTTTTGGGATAATATGAAGGATGCCGTTATATGCATTAAAAATTCGGCATCCGACTTTTTATGAGATCATCAAAATATAGTTAGTGCCTGAACGGAAACCCCAAATTATGTTTTTTCAGTTTAGGCCATGGACAATTAACATATTAAGGTTACTTCCTTTTTTTAATTCAACATTTAGAATTCAAAATTGTGTCTGAACGGCCTTTTCGTTCAGACACTAGTTATGCATTTTTTGCTTTTGTTCAGTAAAATAGGCAGTACCTTGAAAATTTTAAAATAAAGAAATTTTGGAGGATCCAAAATGCGAAACCTTTTTTTGCAGAACACAACACATGCTTTGTGCCGGAATTCCCCCTTGGAGGGAGAATTCATCCGACATCGATCTCAAAACGCGTATTGTGCAATCATCGTACTTTTGCTTAGCCTGCTTGTTCTTGCCGGTTGCGCACGATACGGACATCGGGTTTCCCCTGTTCCCCTACCTGGGGCTCAACCTGAACATGTGACGGTGAATGGGGTCGAAATGCTGGCCGTGGCGTTCCCGGATGCAAAGACCGCAGAGGATCGGTTTGGCTTTGATGTGCGCGGATCAGGACTTTTGCCGGTCCAATTAGTCATTGACAATGGGAGTACACAGAAGGTGAGAATAAATTCCGGGCAGACATTCTTGATTGATCAAAGCGGGCAGGCCTGGCCTCTTCTTTCAGCGGAAGAAGCCTATCAACGGGTGAAGGGCCATGTAGAAATGGGCGAAACAGCAAAGGGCACTGTAAAACCCGCTGTTTTACTCGGGGCTGCAGGTGCCCTGGCAGGTTTTGCCATAGGTATCATTTCAGGACAGGATATCGGTGAATGCGTGGGTAAAGGCGCTGTCCTTGGAGGTGCAGCCGGAGCGCTGGCAGGTGGGACAGCGGCCTATGCTACTGCCCCGGAAAAAATCAGGACCGACTTGGCACAGAGGACGTTGCGTAACCGGTCTGTCGAACCCGGACAATTGGCCCATGGATTTCTTTTTTTCCCAGGACGCAAAGAGGCCACATCTGCGCAACAGCTCCGTTTGGCCATTACCATCGGTGAAAAACCACACGTCCTGAATTTGCTGCTGGCGAATTCCCGTGTGCCGGAATTATGAGGCTCGGGGTATGAATGGTGTGTCGTATAGGAGGGCTCAGCAATGACTATGAATCCGACTTTAGATAAGATTATCCGTTTTGGACGAGGCGAGGAAGCAGCAGACCTGTTGCTCAAGAACGGTAAGGTGGTCAATGTTTTCACCGGCGAAATACTACAGGCCGACGTAGCCGTGGCTGAAGGAATCATCATAGGCGTTGGTGAAGGATACGAAGCAGTTAAGGTTGTAGATCTTTCCGGTCAATATGTCTGCCCTGGTTTTATTGACGGTCACATTCACATTGAGAGCACGATGCTTTCACCTTATCAGTTCGCCAGAGCCGTGGTTCCCAGAGGCACGACTGCCGTTGTCTGTGATCCTCACGAAATTGCAAACGTTCTGGGGCTCGAAGGTATTCGCTATATGCTGGACGCCGGCGAAAATCTGCCCCTTACGGTTTTTGTGATGGCATCTTCATGTGTTCCCGCCACCCATCTGGAGACAGCAGGAGCAGCACTCTCAGCTCAAGACCTGGAGCCTCTTTTTGACCATCCACGTGTATTGGGCCTGGCAGAGATGATGAACTTTCCGGGAGTGCTCTACCGCCTTCCGGATGTTCTGGCCAAGCTGGAAATTGCCGCTCAGCGGGGCCTGCCAATTGATGGACACTGTCCAGGGCTTACAGGCCGTGATCTGCAGGCATATATAGCTTCCGGCATTAGCTCAGACCACGAATGTACCCGGCTTGAAGAGGCATTGGAAAAACTTCGCGCCGGGATGTATCTTTTTATCCGCGAGGGAACTACTGAACGCAACCTGACTGAACTGTTACCTGTGGTTACGGCTGATAACGCCCGCCGATGTCTCCTTGTGACAGATGACAGGCATCCAAAGGATTTAATGGACCTCGGCCACATGGACTATTCTGTTCGTCTGGCAGTGCAGGAGGGATTGAATCCCGTTACTGCCATTCAGATGGTAACACTGAACCCGGCGGAACGATTCCGCCTATATGACAGGGGCGCTGTGGCCCCAGGATACCGTGCCGATCTGGTGATCCTGAATGACCTGAAGGACTTCTCTGTGGAAAAAGTCTTCAACAAGGGTCGCCTGGTGGCTGAAAACAACACCCCATTATTTGATGAACCGCAAAAGACATACGATGTTTCCTCTTCTGTAAATATAGTTTCAGAGGGCCTAAGTTTCGAGATCCCGGTCCAGGGAGAACGGGTTCGCACCATCGGTGTGGTTGAAGGGCAGATCGTAACAGAGGCATTGGAACTGCCTGTAAAACATAGAAACGGTCTTGCCGTGGCCGACATGGATCGAGATATCCTCAAACTGGCGGTTATCGAAAGACATCACGCCACAGGCAACATCGGTCTGGGCTTTGTTAAGGGCATAGGCCTGAAGAAGGGAGCTCTGGCCGGCACAGTAGCCCACGACTCTCACAATCTTATAGTAGTCGGCACAAACGATGCGGACATGACTGCTGCTGCCCACGCGGTAATCGAGGCAGGTGGCGGATTTGCGGCAATTGCCGACAAACAGTTGTCGGCAAGAATGTCCTTGCCGATTGCAGGCCTCATGTCCGGGGCCCCATTTGAGATTGTGCGCAAAGAGATGGATAAACTTCTGTCAGCAGCCTCAGACATTGGGAGTCCCTTGGAAAATCCCTTTATGACCCTGAGTTTTTTGGCCTTGCCTGTTATTCCTGCGCTGAAACTCACTGACCTCGGTCTGGTGGATGTGAATAAATTTGCATTTGTGCCGTTGTTTGTGTGAAGCGTGATCCTTGACATGCTATGGCTATAACACTATTTTTATAAAAATTATAACGGTCTTATAATATTGATGTATTATTTTTTTAAATGGGTCTGAGAGATTATGCAGACAAGGTATTTCCATCCTGACCATGTCAAGGTCCTGGACGAAGCGATATCTATTTCAGAGGATGTAATAAGCGATTACTTTTCCATTTCCAGCGACCATTGGGTCAGGAATCCCTATGAGGTCAGGACTCTCAGGGATGTCAGTTCATGGGAATACCCGGGCGATGCATTTGCACATCTTGTCCGTTATGGAAAAAACATAACGCAGAAACAAAGCGGCAGGGACAGCCGGAAGTTTTACAGGATTTGCCTACATGATCACAATATCCTGCATCAGACATCCGGTGGAAAAAGAGAGAGACTGTTTCCTTTTCTAGTATATGTGATTACCCATGAATTTGTTCACATAATGAGGTTCAGCCGTTATTTTTGTCATCCTGAACTTGATGACCGTAATGAGGAAGAACAGAAGGTCCATCTGGCGACCCAGAACATATTGACACCCGTAAGAGTTAGAGGTATGGATGCGGTCCTTGATCGATTTCTTCCACATTCACTGTTGAATAAAAACTGAATGTCGATTATATGCCTAATCTGATGCTTTAGCTCAAGTCCATCTGAAAATAATGTTGAGTAAGCAGGGCATCTGAGTAGAATTATTGGAGGTTAGTCTATGCCTATTTATGAATACGAGTGTGAATCTTGTGGAGAAGTTATAGAGAACTGGCAGAAGTTTTCTGATGCACCACTTAGTACATGCGAATCCTGTGGTGGCAATCTGCACAAGCTGATTTCCCATTCCTCCTTTCATTTGAAGGGAAGTGGCTGGTATGTAACCGATTATGCCGGGAAAAAGACCGGAATTGCGGATTCAGAAAAGTCCGAGTCAAGCTCTGATAAAAAAAGCAAAAAGGATACCGATTCTTCTTCCGACTCTCCATCCAGCAGTTCCTCTGACACTACTTCCTGACCAGGATAAACCGGAACCAAAAAGGTTTGAAGATAAAAAAATAAACACGAAAGCCCGAATGTTATTTTATTTCGTGTTTTCAATCTTTCGTGTTTTCGTGATTGTGTTTCAGAATTAGGTGGCAGTCCTGAAGGCTGCCACCTTTTTTTTGCGAAATCGTCACAATTGTCATATAATTATAGTAAGCGTTTACAGGGCACTGCATCTGCTTTGTTGTCGGGCACTTGAAGTACAGGAAGTACGTCTGCGTACCCTTCGCCTCGCATCTGCAGCACCCTGTAAACGCTTACAGTTCGGTGGGTTGCGGTAAAACGGGCGTTGTAATCCCGTGAACGGTTACAAATTTCTAGTATTGTCAGAAGAGGCCATCATTTATGTTCAAGGGATGTGAAGATGTAATAATGGCTCTTGCCCGATTGTCGACCATGGTCAATGGAACTTTGGATCTGGCGGAGGTGCTGGACAATGCTATGAAGTCCGTTGAGGAATTGATGGATGCTGAGGCCAGTTCGATTTTTGAGATCGATTATGAGCGGGGTGAACTCTTTTTTCGATTAGCACGAGGGAATTGTGGGAATAAGGCGCGAGAGATTCGGCTGTCCATGGGGGAGGGCATTGCCGGCTGGGTAGCCCTTAATAGAAAACCTTTGCTGGTGGCCGATGTCGATATGGATAAACGCTTCAGCTCCAGGACGGATGAATACACAGGATTCAAGACTCGCTCCATGGCCTGCGTCCCCATTAGACACAAGGTGCGCTTGATAGGTGTGCTGGAGGTATTGAATAAACGGGGAAGTTCTTTTGATGAACGAGATATAACCATTTTGACAATTGTTGGCAACCAGATTGGCATTGCCATGGAGAATGCCCGCCTATATCAGCGCTTGCAGGAGAAATTCATACTTTCGGCGGATGAGCTCAGGAAAATGCAACGGAAGCTTATTCAAAGTGAACGGCTGGCCTCACTCGGAAGGCTTTCCCATGCTATTGCCCATGAAGTGCGTAATCCTGTTATGTCCATTGGCGGTTTCGCCAGGCGTTGCAAGCAGAACTTGTCCCATGAAAACCCGGACCACAAGTACCTTGACATTATTATTAAAGAGACCGCCCGTTTGGAAAAAATGGTACAGGATGTGGAAAATTACACTAAGCTGCGGATGTCTGAGTTCAGGCCGATCAACCTTAAAGAACTCATAGAAGACGTCTTGGAGGAGTGGCGGCAAAACAGGTCAGGTTCTGATATTGAAGTGCACCTTGAACTCCCGGGCGATGAGGTCTTCTTGGCCGGAGATGTGTGGCTGCTATCCCTCGCGCTTAAGAATTTGTTCCTGAACGCAGAAGAGGCCATGGTCAACGGAGGTACATTATCCTTTTCCGCCCACCCCCAAGGAAAACAGATCATTTTCAAAATAGCCGATACAGGAAGCGGTATACCTCCTGAGGATCTCCCTCAGATATTTGATCCTTTTTTCGCCTCCAAGCCCAGATGTAGCGGATTAGGTTTGACGATTGTTCACCGTATTGTGAGCGAACACAAAGGCGAAATAAGCGTGGAATCCACGCCGGGGGAGGGTACTGAGTTTCAAATAAGCCTACCCCTGTATCCGGACGACATACAGCTCAGCGAATTGGAAGGGGCGCGTTGAAATCCTTAGAGCTGATAGGATGTTTTGTAACCGTTCACGGGTTCAAAGGTTCAGGATTCACGGTTACCATGGTTTTTTTATGGTCCTGTTATTATTGACCGAATATAAGAAGAGGTAGGTATCCTTTATTTTGTAGTTTGTGTCTGAACGAAAACTAACCAAAACTGTCATTTCGAGCAAAGCGAGAAATCTTATCGTACTGAAAATACAGGCATTAAAAATTTCTCCCTACGGTCGAAATGACAAAAAGAGGGGTTTTCGT